>JBMFPI010000028.1:0-16664 GCA_049969195.1 Armatimonadota bacterium | reverse complement strand
CCACGCACTCAGCAATGGAGACAGTATGAACCAGCAGCAAACACCTCGCAAGGTGCGGATGGTTTGACGGTTACTTTTCGGCGATTTTCCCGCTTATCTGAGGAGCGCCGAATATCTGAAAGCGCTGGGTTTGCGTTCCATCGTAACAAGCTCGGGCGTGCGTCGTTTGACCCTGGTCCCGCTGCGTAGTACCATAGTGTGGTGCGGGGCGGCCGGGGTGAGTCGTCCCGCCGGCTGTTAAGGAGGAAGGCGCTTGATCGTAGACCGCAGACAAAAAATGTGGATAGCGGCGCTGGCCGCCGCGCTCTTTGTCCTTGTGCATAGTGCATCTCTAGCCGCGCTGCCGGGAGTGTCGCCGGAAGACGAGAAGCGCATTATGCCCGTCTCGCAGGTAAAACGGGGCATGCGCGGCTATGGACTGACCATCTTCCACGGCACGAAGATAGAAAAGTTCGACGTCGAGGTCCTTGGGGTGCTCAAGCAAATGAACACCGGCAAGGACCTGATTATGGTGCGCATCGGCGGCGGGCCGATCACCAAACGCAGCACCGGCATCATAGCAGGCATGAGCGGGAGCCCGTGCTACGTCAACGGAAAGCTGATCGGGGCAATAGCCTATGGCAGCGGTTACGCAAAAGAGCCGATTGGCATGTTGACCCCGATTGCGGATATGCTGGAAGCATGGGACGAAAACCTGCCCGCACGGCCCAGCGGGCACAGCTCGCCGGCAGACCTGCCCCAGCCTATCAAGGTTGGCGGCAAAATCGTGCACAGGATCGCGATAGGGGGAGCGGACGATGACAGCCCGGCGGACGGAGTCCTGCATATGCAGCCGCTGATGACTCCCGTGATGGTAAGCGGAATCTCCGCCCGAGGGATCGGCAGACTTGCGGAAATCCTTCGACCATACGGAATCCAGCCGACAGCGGGACCTGGAGCCGCCGGCAAGGAAAACATCCCGGCTGCTCTGGCGCCCGGAGCGGCGGTCGGAATGTCGCTTGCGCGCGGCGATATCGACATCACCGCAATCGGCACGCTCACGTATCGACGCGGAAACAAGATCGTGGCGTTCGGCCATCCACTGCTGGGTATCGGGGCGGTCGATGCGCCTCTCACGACCGCATTCGTTGATGACCTCATTTCCAGCTACGCCGTCTCGAGAAAGATAGCCTCTCCGCTCAAGACGGTCGGACGGATATTTCAGGACAGACCATGGTCGGTGGCCGGGACTGTGGGTGCGGCACCGAAGATGATTCCCGCGACGATTATGGTTGACGACAGCGCGTTCAACCGAAAGCGAACATTCCGCGTGAGCGTGATCAATCACCCGTTGCTGGCATCGCAGCTCCTGACGCTGATAGTCAGCGAAGCGATCTACGAGGCGCACCCTGCGCCGGGCGACGCGACCGCGCAGGTCGATTATGAAGTCGATGCGGACCAGGTGGGCAAGATAAAGCGCAGCAATATCTTTTTCCATGACACCTCAATAGACGCGGCTGCCGTTTCCGACATCGGCTCACTGCTGGACCTCCTGAGTTCGAATCGGTTCTATCCGCTGGACGTAAAGTCCGTCAACGTCAAAGTTCGCATCATAGGCAAGCGCAGCACCGCAACCATCGACCGCATATTCGTCAAGAAAAACGAATACGAGCCGGGGGAGGATGTTGAGGTCGGGGTTGTTTTGCGTCCTTACAAACAAGATCGCATTACGAAGACGTTCACGATCAACATTCCGGCCACCACGCCCGATGGGAAGCTAACGCTCTTGGTACGAGGAGGTACCACCCCAACAGTGTCCGGATCGATGATGCTAATGGGATCGGAAGAGGACGCGTCCGATCCCATGTCTATGCCGCCTGCAGGCAGCTCCGGACTAGCCAATGCCGACAACGTCAAGCAGCTCGTCGACAAGTACCTGGAGCGAGAAAAGAACAACGAGATCGTCATCCAGCTTCTGACACGCGGCACAGCCGTCAACGTGGCGGGAGAGAAGCTCGCGGGACTGCCATCCGCGATCGCAGATGTGATGAAATGCTCGCGCAGCTCGGGGCTAAAACTGGAACGCGAGGAGGTCAAGCGCACATTCCCGCAGGATATGATCATCTTCGGCTCCGCACAGCTTGCCATCAACGTAAAACGCAAGGACCTGAAAGAGTCAAAACCTCCGAGCCGGGTTTCTCCGTCAGGGCCGGAGGGCCCGCCCGGGCGCGACTCCGAACCTTCGAGTATGTCCGGCGATCCTGACTTTGCGGATTACTGCATACGTCCCCGACCCGAGGGCTTTGATTCGTTGAGCACGGAACCCGACGTGCAGGTCGAAGAATCGGGACCTACAAAGCCTGAAGAACCTGTCAAAGAGCCGGAGAAGCCTGACGAGGAGAAGCCTATCGAAAAACCGTCCGCGTCCGAGCCCACCAGGACCGACGTGAAAACGGTCGTCCGGCAGGCAAGAACCTGGACGCAACGCACACTTGCCGACTTTTCTAAGGGGAGGTTTTCGGGTGTGTCGGCATCGAGTGACAACAAGCTCGAGCTGGCACCGAGGATGCGTAAGCTGGTCGAAACACCCGAGCAGTTTGTGTGGTGTGTCGTGCCGGCACCCGACGGCGTCTACGCGGGCACCGGAAATGCCGGCAGAATCTATCACATCACGGACTCAGGCGAGGCGAAGGTTTTCTACGAGACGGGCGAGCTCGAGGTCCACGCTCTCGTTGTCGACCGCGCAGGCAACCTCTACGCGGGCACGTCGCCGCGCGGAAAAGTCTTCAAAGTCGCCCCCGACGGCAATGGCGAAATGATCTTCAAAGCGGACGAAAAGTACGTCCTCGCCCTCGCAATCGACCAGGATGACAACCTCTACGCCGGCATTGGCGACGCGGGCAAGATCTACAAGATCTCGCCGGGAGGTGCTGTGAAGGTGTTCGCGGACCTCGGCCAGACGCAGATACTCAGTCTACACTGGGACGCTCGCAGCGGTCTGATAGCAGGCACGGGCGTCGATGGACTTGTCTACTGCGTCGACAACTTCGGAAAGGCGAAGCCCATTTTCGACGCGCCTGAAGACTCCGTCAGCTCTGTAGTTACGGATGCCCAGGGGAACATCTACGCCGGAAGTTCTCCGAAAGGCTCTATTCACAAGATAGGCCCGGACGGACGCTCCAGGGCGATCTATACCCGGGCCGTGAGAGTGTTGTCGATTGCTTGTGATCCCCAGGGCAATCTGTACGCCGTATCGGACAACACTCTCGTGAAGATCACGCCTGAGCAGACCGCGCTCGAGCTGGATGCATCTAAGGACAAAGTGCAGTTCTTGTGCGTCGCGTACAACCCGGCGACCGACTCGATCTACGCCGGCACCGGAAGCATGGGATCGGTTTACGCGGCCGGGTGCCGGCAGACGACCGGGCAGTTCGAGTCGGCCGTGCACGACACACAGGCTATGTCCAGGTGGGGCAGGATCAAATGGACGGCGCAATTGCCCGAAAAAACCAGCGTTGAGCTTCAGACGCGATCCGGCAACACTGCGGTGCCTGACGCTACGTGGAGCGACTGGTCCGCCCCTTACACCAACAGCGCTGGCGAGCAGATAGTCGGCAGCCCCGCCAGGTACATTCAGTATCGCGTCACTCTCAAAACGGAAAACCCGGACGTCTCGCCGCGCGTCTCCAGTGTGAGCATCAGTTACCTGACGCCGAACGGAAAGCCTGCGGTCACGCTTTCTGCCCCGGTCGGCGGCGAAACATGGGCCGGTAAGAAGACGATCAGGTGGACCGGCTCGGACCCGGACAAGGACTCGCTTACATATGACGTTTACTACTCCGACGACGGCGGCAAGGAGTGGAAGACACTGGTCGGCGGCCTCGCAAACTCTGCGGGCAGACCCGCCGGGCCGCCAAACAGGAAGAGCGACCAGGAGATCACGGCCAAGATCAAGTCCGAACTGGAGAAGTCCAAAGACGTGCCGGAAGAGATGAAGAAAGACTTGCTGAAAGAGGGTCCCGAATCGCCTCCGAAAGATGCGCAGACTCGCCAGACATCACCGGAGGCCGCATCGAGTAAGACCTCGTACACTTGGGACACGACCAAGACTCCGGACGGCGTGTACCTGGTCAAAGTAGTCGCGAGCGACAGGACTAGCAATGCCTCCGACGCGCTGAGTGCGGAGGCCATTTCTGAGCCGTTTGTGATCTGCAACACCCCGCCGAAGATCACGCTGTATCGGCGAAAGTTTACCCTTGATGTTGGCGCGCCAGCCGAGATCAGCGGCGAGGCAGCCAGTAAGCTGGTCGAAATCGTCGGCGTGCAGTACCGTGTCGACGGGGGCAACTGGACTGCCGCCGCGCCAGGCGACGGGATCTTCGATTCGCCAACGGAGGCGTTCCTGATCAAGGCCGAGAATCTGACCGGCGGAACTCACAAGATCGAGGTGCAGTCAATAGACGCCGCGGGCAACGCTTCGAGCGAGACCGTCGAGGTGGCAGTGAAACAGGAAAAGAGATAGGCGCAAGCCTAGGTAGGTCTGGAATAATCAGTTAGTGGCGTTGCCGCGGGGTCCGGAGGCTGAATATCGTATCGGCGCGCCGGACGGCTGCGCGCCGGATGGTTGCAACGCTTCGAAGTCTCGCATTTGAGGAGGCTCGAAAGAAAATGGTCAAGATATCGGGGATATCACTGGTGCGATTTCTGCTGCTGGCGGCCCTGTTTGTTTGCCTGCTGCCCTCGGTCGGCCGGTGTGACGGGGCTCGCCTGGCCGTCGGCGACATCATAATGGTCAAAGTTGATGGCGAGAAAGAGTTTACAAAAGAATACCAGCTCAACTCGTCCGGCAGCATCGTTCTTCCGATGGACATCGAGCCGGTCAAATTGGAAGGCCTGAACACCTCGGACGCCGCCGCCGTGCTCACCAAGGCCCTTACGAAGGTGCTCAGAAACCCGCAGGTAACCGTGGAGTTTGTGAAGCGTGCCGCGATGCAAGTGTTTGTCGTGGGCCAGGTTAAGAAGACCGGCCTCGTGGAGATCGGCGTCGGGGACCGGGTGCTCCAGGCGCTCGCGCAAGCCGGCTACGATGAGACCTCGGACCTCTCGCGTGTGAACGTGCGCAGGGGCAATCAAATAATCGATCTTGACTTGACCAGGTATCTATCCGGAGAGGACCTCACGCAGAATATCGAGCTGCAGTCCGGGGACACCGTCGTTGTGCCCAAGGCCGACATCGAAAACATCGGCTCGGTCCTGATCACGGGACAGGTAGCCAAGACCGGTTCCCTGCCCCTGAAGCGGGGCATGACGTTTCGCGAGGCAATGGGGCTTGTGGGCGGAGTGACCGTAGAAGCCGATACCAGTCGGATCACTCTTAAGCGCGAAAAGGCCGAGGAACCGATCAAAATCGACTATGACAGGGCGATGGCGGGCGATAAGTCGGCGGACATCGTTCTGGAGCCGGGTGACGTGATATTCGTGCCGGAACTGGAGACGGCGTTCTACACGCTCATGGGGGGAGTAAACAGGCCCGGGCAGTATCCGGTCAAGGGCAGACTTACCCTCAGCGAGGCCATTGGAGCCGGAGGAGGACCTGTCCCCAACCTGGGAGACCTCAACAAGGTGCAAATCGTTCGGGCACAGGGGCCAGACAATAAACCCGGCGAGGTTCTCACGGTCAACCTCAACAAGATATGGCAGAATGGAGAGCTTGAGCCTATCATCCGGCGAGGCGATGTGATCACCGTAGGCATCCGCAAGCAGCGGACCAGCATCTGGCAGGTCCTGCAGACCATTATACCCCTGGGCTGGATTTTCCGCTGACGCGCATCGTCTGTCCGAGAAGCAACAGCACCTCGAGGCCATGCGATAGGTCACAAATCCGGTGTTTTCGGTGGTTCGACGTTCCTCGACTGAGCCGGAAGAAACTCGCGGAGAACGCGGCTATCGCAACAACGACCTGAGGGACCTCGGAATCCGGCTTCGACAGCGTGTTCGCAGATCAGGCGATGTCCGCGCTTGTCGCGAATAACGCGCCGCTACTCAGCACCCTCTCGAACGAAGACCTGTATATCGTCCGGGAGCAGCGGATCCTGCGGCTGCGGGACGAAGCCGTCCAGCGACTTCGACACTGCAAACTGACGCTTCAGGCGCTGAATATACTTGGCCGGAAGTGATTTGTCCCGTATCTTGCCCCGTGCCATCTCCAGTATTTGTCTAACCGCATCCTTGGGGTCTCTGATATACTCGCGCCACATCCTTACTTTGTGGAGGACGTACCATATCTCGTCAGTTGAGTAGTTATCCGACTCCGGGGTCAGGATGATAACGCCGAGCGGAAAACCCACGGCGCTCATGGCAGTGAAGTCCGCATCCGTCAGAGGAACCCAGGCCGACATCCACTTACATCGGTATGCGAAAATCCACGGCGCGTCGGCATATATGGGGTATTGAACGCCCCGGGAGGCAAGCATTCTGGCATAGTCGTGTGCAGGCTTGTTACTTGCGGCAGTCGGGTGACTCAGTCCCGCCCAGAAAAGCGGCGCGATCGTTTGGGAGGCCGACAGAAGCACGAAACAGCCCACCAGAACCCGCTTGTAGAATGCGTGCAGCTTCCTGGCATCCAGCAGCAACAGAAAGTACGCACTCGCAAAAACCGCGAAAACGGGCGCAAAGATAACTACGGCGTCGGTCCCGGCGCTGTAGAGTGCGAAGCTGACGACACCCGCCGGCAGTAGGCCGTACATCAAACCGCGCACGGCGTTAGCCGAAGGATTCCTGAACCTGTAGAGCACGCTTACCAGGGCGAAGCCGATCACAACAAAGCCGAAGACCGCAACCATTGCGCTGATCTGCTGTGCAGACCCATCCACCAGCTTCTGCGCAAACGCGGAGAAGTGCTCGATCGGGAATAGCAAGAGCGTGCCGATCTCGCGAGGTTCCGCGCTAGTCGAGCGGTACAGGGCATCGCCGGGGTAGGCTGAGGTGTTACTCATCAGGTCCCACGCGTTCACGCCAAGAACTGGAATTCCCGTGTACTCGTAGTTGCGGTAGGCCCAGGGCGCCGACATCAGAACCGCCGCCGCCGCGTATACGATCAAACTTAACTTCCTCCAGGCGCCGGTTACTCCGAAGAATATCGCTGCGGGCAGGGCAACAAAGATGAGAACGTGATGGGTCATATAGAGCAGCACCGTACACACCGCCGCCGCAAAGGCACGCGCAGCGCACATCCACATTCCCGCGTTCGGCTGCGCACGGTGATGCAGGGCCAACACGATCAGAAGCAGGGTGAACCACAAGGCCGCCATTGTCCACTGTTGGCCGCCTGTGCCTATCCGAAGCACGGCGGCGTTCACGCCTAGAGCCGAAGCTGCCAGCAGCCCGGCGCGCCAGTCGAAGAGTATCCCGCCCAGGAAATACGCGGCCACCAGCGTGGCAAAAAGGAACGCAAGGGAGGTCCACGCCGCCACCTGATCGCTGATCGACCTAACCTTGAAGGCCGCGGCCAGGACATGTGGGTAGATTGGGGCGTGGTTGATTTCGGTGTGGTAATCCAGCCCGCGCGGAACCAGGGCAACGTTGAACGGCCTGATAAATCGGGTAGTGTATCCGGCGCCGGACGCGATTTGGTCTGCAATCTGCGCCTGGTCGATCGCCTCCCGGCTCCACAACCCGTCGAAGTTGTTCTGGTAGAACCTACCGGCGACCAGCGCCAGACCGACGAACACCCCGACTGCGGCCCCGACGCGCGCCCAGGAAAACCTGGGCCTGCTGATGTCCGCTTGTACCGAGTACTCCACCGCGCTCTCGCGGTTTTCCATACCCAATTCTCCCTCCCGGCGAAAAAAGCTTCCAGCGGCCTGCGTCACCGCTGAGCGATCAACTCTTCGTAGATGCGTTCCAGCTTGCCGACGGCGGCCTCCCACGAGAACTCTCTCTCGACAAACTCCCGAGCGTTTCTGCCCATCTCGAGCGCGACCTCCGGGTGCGCAATCAGACGGCAGACCGCATCGGCTGTCTCCTCGGGACTGTCGCCTGTGACAAGCCCGGGAACGTCGCGCCCCATTGCCCGCGCCGCCAGTGAACTTGCCACCACGGGCAGCCCCATCGCCATAGCTTCCAGCACCTTGTTCTGAATTCCAACAGCCGAGCGCATTGGGGCGACCGCGACCAGGGCCGCTTCCATTTCGGGCCGCAGGTCTTCGAGGTACCCGGTCACCCTTATTCCAGGTTCCTGCGCCATCGCAACTACGGTCGGCGGCGGATTGCTGCCTGCAATCACAAATTCGGCATCACTCCAGCGGGCTCGAACGTGAGGAAAAACCTCCCGCGCGAACCACACTGCGGCCTGCGCATTTGGACTGTAGCTCATCTTGCCGGTGAAGACGATGCGCCGGTTCGCTTTGGGAATTCCGCGCGGGGCAAAATACGCTACGTCGACGCCGTTGGGCACTGTCTCAACCCGCAGGTCCGGGGCAAGATCGAGCAGAGCCTCGCGTTCCGAGTCCGTGGTAATAACGATCCGATCGAACCGACGGAGAGTTCTCGGCTCGTATCGGCATAGCTTCGCGGCTTCCAGCTTCATCAAAGCGCGGGCGGGCAGGCTCTTTCGCGCGCGGGACATCTGTCTGAACAACCCCGTGAGACAATCGACAGCGTCGAAGACCACAGGCAGCTTCACTCCGTGGGGCAGAAAATGTGCGGCGCGGAGGTGTTCGACGTGAATGAGATCGAATCGTTCCTCACCCAGCTCCAAGTTGACGGCGCGCTTCATCGGGCCTGACCAGCAGTATGCCGCGCTTATCGGTACCGCAAGCGGCAGCGAGACGAGCGCTTGAGCCATACCACGAATACGTGAGTGCGGTACGACGCAAATGTCCGCGACTGCGGAAGCAAGCTCCTCTACGCCGTCGGTTCTGGTACCGTCCGACTCGCCCAGAGCTAGAACGTGCACCATATGCCGTCTTGCAAGTTCCTTGATGATCTGAAACGGCCGTACTCTGATTCTGGACGGCACGTAGGGAGCGATGAAAAGCAGTTTCATACCGACTTGCGCCCGCCGGAGCCGCACAGCCGCTCCCTATACACGGACAACAGCTTGCGGCCGACAACATTCCAGGAATATTCTCGCTCGACCAGCTCACGCGCTCTTCTCGCGAGCTCGCCGGCGAGCGACGGATTGGTAAGCACGTCGACGACGGCCTCGGCAAAATCAGCGGGATTGTCGGCGATCAGCAAGTGTTCTCGGTGTCGGCCAGCAAGGCCCTCGGCCCCGATTGAGGTTGAAACCACCGGTAGCCCCATCGCCATTGCGTTGAGTATCTTGACTCGCACTCCGCTACCCGACCTGAGCGGCACAACGAAAACCCCGCAGTCCGCCGCGAGGACGCTCGCGTCCGATACGTAGCCCATCACCCTCACCCCCGGCTCGCCGGCCAGCCGCTGTATCGCGCGTGGCGGTCTCTGGCCCGCGACCGTAAAAGTGCACCCGGGCAGCTTTGTTCTGACCATCGGCAGAATCTCACGGCAGAAGTAAAGCACGCTGTCGATGTTGGGAGGCCAGTACATCGTGCCGAGGAACAGGATGTTGGTCGAACCCGGGTTGCGCGCGACTACCGGCGTCGAGTCGACATCAATCCCGATGGGCACACTGGCAAAGTTGCCAAGGGACGAGTCGAACCGAAGCAACGTGGCAGCGTCCTCGTCGCTCACCGTCAGAACCAGATCGGCCCTCCGACACACATCAAGCTCCCAGCGCAGCAGTTTCGGCCACTCAAGCTTCGCGTACACGCGCATCAGCGGACTGGAGTCGGTCTCGGCGATGCGCTTGATGATCATCGATTCAACGTTGTGTTGATCCAGCACAGTACGGTATGGGCCATGGAAGTCGACAAACTGAGCCATCTGCAGATGGTCGATGTGAATTACGTCCGGCCCGAAATCCTCGATCAGCTGCCGGACCCGGCCCAGCATCTCTCGCCTGAAATCGCGCGCCACGATGAATGGCCGGACCGAGAGAGCGCTTGAAAAAGCGCACAACAGATTGCCCGTCTTCGACCTCTGGAACGGTACGGCCTCCACCCTGTGGCAAATCTGCTGCAGTTCGGCAATGCGCGCGCGCTCCGACTCGGTCCTTACATACGAAAGCACGCAGACGTCGTGTTCCGACGCCAGCGCGCGGATCGTGCACAGCGACTTGATCTTGCCGCCCGAATCCGCTGGCAGGGGGAAAAGCTGTTCTAAAACGAGTACCTTCATCGCGCAACTGCCGCTCGGCCCATTGTAGGATATTCCGCATATGCGTGCAACCGTGAGAATAATGAGGGGTCACGCTTCCTATGAGGTGTAAGAACGGTTTGGCTATACCCCTCCCTCTCTCCTTATGGGAGAGGGCCGAGGTGAGGGGTCTACATGCTTGCGAAACGCAGGTCCGCGCGGAATGAAGGGAGTCTGCGTCCAGCTCTTGGCGAAGCGCAGCGGATGATATCCGAACAAGACGAACTCACCCGCTCTAAGCCAGCGACCTGATTCTTTCCGAATGCGCATGGCAGATGCACAGCGCGAGCGCGTCCGCGGCATCATCGGGTGAGGGAGGCTCGTCGAGGGCAAGAATACGCTGGACCATGTACTGGATCTGTCTCTTCTCGGCCCCGCCATACCCGACGACGGCCTGCTTGACCTGCATCGGCGTATACTCCACCACCGGCAGCCCCCGCTGAGCCGCTGCGAACTGTAGAACCCCACACGCCTTGCCTACGGCAATCGCCGTCGTCTGGTTTTTAGCGAAAAACAGCCTCTCCATTACTACCACGTCGGGCTGGTGGTAGTCGATGATGTCGCTGATGCGCGAATAGACTTCGAGAAGGCGCTCGGGAGCGGTCTTGCGTAGGCTGGTTGTGATCGCGCCGTAGCCGATCAGTCTCGCCGTCGAGCCGACTCGCTCGACAACGCCGTAGCCTGTTGTAGCCGTTCCGGGATCGATTCCGAGTATGCGCATGTCCTTGCTCCGGCTGTTTGCCCGCCCCGCGTGCGCGGCTGCTGCGACAAGCGCGTTCGCTCGCAACACCTCCCCGTGCGCAAAAAGCCGCACGGGCTGAGTGATATCTGCCTCGACAATCTCTTGGTCGCCAAGGCGTATCGCGAGTATTCCAGACCAGATTCTACACCAGAAACGCCGCAGCGGCAAATACACTGGAGGATTCACGTTGATCTGATAAGCGTGCTTACCCCGATTCTGCCGCATAGCTTCGCAACGCTTTCAGAACGGCTGGGAGCAGGCTCCTGTCGCGCCACAGAGCCCGAGGTCCCCAAACCTGGCAGTTGCCCTGCGGGAATTGAACGCGGCGCGCCCTTAGCGGGCGGTTCAACCCGGCCATTGCCGCTGCATATGAAGCCTAGCCCCACGCATTTGACCCCTCACCCCAGCCCTCTTACGCAAGGGGAGAGAAAGACACGCATAGACGGATAGCCGAACCGTCTTCACACACCCCAGAAGGAGTGACCTGGCATCGGCCTGAAATTGACAGTTTTGCGGGTGCGTGCTAGCATGGTTCGGCCGCCGTTCCTACCGGAGAGCGGCGGAGCATTGTGATGCAGGGGGTAGCTTTGCTGCGATCAGCCGAAATTGCTCACAGGTACGAATTCAGGACCGTTACTCTGCCCGGTGAAAGCGTTGAGCTGAGTCTCGGACATGCTCTCGGCATTCCCAGCCTCGAGGATCTGGATTCGTCGCCTGCACGAGTTCGTCCCGATATAAAGGAGGAGCCTCTGACGGCTCCTGACTACGGAACCGACATCGTGATCATCGGTGCCGGCCCGGCCGGATACGTCGCCGCGATCAGGGCAGCTCAGCTCGGTGGGAGAGTTGTTGTCGTCGAGAAGAGCCAGGTGGGGGGCGTCTGCCTCAACATAGGCTGCATTCCAACGAAGGTGCTTCTTGCCTGCGTGGCGACGCTCGATCAGATCAAGCGCGGCGAGGAGTTCGGGATCAAGGTCAGAGGATTCGACCTCGACATTCCGACGATGATGGCGCGCAAAGAGCGCATCGTCAAGCAGCTCACGAGCGGCGTTGAGGCATTGTTCCGGAAGAACAAGGTTCGGCTGGTGCGCGGCCTCGCGCGGATTGTCGACCCTCACACAATATCCGTCCAGACCGACGGCGGCACGGAGCAAATCCGCACGCGTGCGATACTGATCGCGACAGGATCCATCCCCGCGCCGCTTCCCGTGCCCGGGCTTGAGCTGGGCGGCAATGTTTGGACCAGCACGGAGGCGCTGTCGTTCGACAGAGTGCCGGCAAAGATGCTAGTGATCGGCGCCGGAGCGATCGGGCTTGAGGCCGGATATACGTTCGCCCGCCTGGGCACTGACGTTCTGGTCGTTGAAATGATGAGCCAGATTCTTCCCGCAGCAGATGGCGAGACCGCCCGCTTCCTTCAGAAGAGCCTCGAGAAATCCGGGATGCGGTTCATGCTGGATGCGGTCGCTACACGTGCCGAAGATACCAAGGCGGGCAAGAAGGTGTGGATCAAGTCCGGCGACTCTGAAGTATCCGAGGAGTTCGATACGGTGCTGGTGGCGGTCGGCCGGCGAGCAGTGATCGACGGAATCGGACTCGACGAGGTCGGCGTCCGGCACGACAAGCGGAAGATATTAGTCAACGAACATATGCAGACCAACATCCCGTCGATCTACGCCGCTGGCGACTGCATCGGGGAACCGATGCTCGCACACGTGGCGTGGACCGAAAGCGTGGTGGCGGTTGAGCACGCAATGGGAATGGACTCGCGAATGCACTACAAGGCCTACCCCGCGTGCGTCTACACGACACCGGAGTGCGCGTCGGTCGGCCTGACCGAGGAAAAGGCCCGCGAGCAGCATCGCGACGTTCGCACAGGCAAGTTCTCCTTCTCCCACAACGGCAAGGCGCTGGCAATCGGAGAGGCGGAAGGCTTCATTAAGTTCGTGACAGAGCCGCGCTATGGCCAGATACTTGGGGTGCATATGGTCGGTCCGCACGTTACCGACCTAATCGCCGAAGCAGTGCTTGCAATGAGGAACGAGCTCACCATAGACGAAGTCATCGCCACCATCCACCCCCACCCCACGGTTTCCGAGGTTGTCCAGGAAGCCGCAATGGACGCCCAGGGAAGAGCGGTGCATAAGTAGTCGAATGTCGAATGGCCCGGAGCAAATGCTCCGGGCCACATTGCTGAGTATCCCTAACTGAGTGTCCCTGTCACGCGCAGCCCGGCGTTCCCGCACGAGGTTATTGCGATAGAACACACGCCCGCCGTTTTCGGCGAGATTCGACGCATCTAGATTAGGCGGGGGAATCGCCGAAAGCACGCCTATCGCAACAGCCCGCAACCGGTCGTCAAGCACGTGTCCGCCGATGTCGCGGCCTACCAACGCTCAAGAATCGAACCACTCAGAGCAGTCACGAGACCCCACACGTCGGCGCGCTTGCACTGCTGCCCGGGGGCCTACCCAGCCTTATTCAGGAAGTTCGGTCACGAGAGGCGGGTACGCATAAGCGTCGGTGTGGATTCTCATAGGTATCGGCTGGCCTCCGGCCTGGAGCCCGTACCGCGGGAAAGCCTTGCCCATTACCCTGTAGTACTTCCCCACATCGACGGGAATGACCGAATGCTGCTGGCACACGACCTCGCACTGCTGTCCGCTACCGTCTTCTAGGCAGAAGTGGTCGGAAGGCTGCCATGCGGTAGTCCCGAGAGTTGGGAGTGTGCAGTTCACCGCCCTGCCGTAAACCACGTACGGCCAGCGCTGACAGGAAGCTCGCATAGCAGAGGCCTGGAAACCCTTCAGGTTCGTGGCGAGAGCGTCATTACTGGTGTCCGCTTCGAAGTCGTAGATGTCCAGGTTAGCCCCGACGCCGACCTGCAGGTAATCGACAAATCCTATACCTTGCCAGGCGTCTCTCCACCAGTTCTTCCAGGGCTGAGTAGGCCAGTCCCCGTTGACCATGGTCTCCGCGCCCCACTGCAAGCTCAACCCGCACCCGTTGGGAGTATCCGGCGGGTTTTCGGCCGGAGGCCACTGGCCTGCACCCGCAGGAAGCTGCAGCGCGGGAGCCGCGATCTTAGCATTGGGGTATTTTGCCAGCAGCTCCGTCCACGTGCCCGTCCGCAGGCACGGGCTAGCATTGTAGGTAAACTCAGCCCAGATGCTGTCGGCCCCGTAGAGGCAGTCCCACGTCTTCCATCTGTTCAGGTGAGTGAAATCCTCGGGATAGGGCGAGAACCCAAACCCGACCTCGCCCGAGCCAACGTTCTTGAGCGGCCTGAAAATGAGCATACGGATCGGAACCGCATCCGGCGGGTCGTTGTTGGTGTCGATGACGAGCCTCAGGCCGCACGGCTGCCTGGGTGGCGACCACTTGTTCTGAGGTGCACCTTGCCAGATGCCGTGGTTGGAACACCACGCCTCGTACGATAGCTGGGTGATGTCGGCCAACGCGACCCCGTTATAGGCATTGGTCCCGAGCCACACCTGGCCGCAGTAGTCGCAGGTTGGGCAGCTTCCCTTATCACCCAAAGACATGTAGAGGGCGCCCGTTCCTCCTGCACCGTAGGCAGCTCCCGGCGGCGGCGCGGGATCCTGGAACATCGCGATTCCGCTAGTCACCGTAGCCAGCACCATGCCCTGCATATCGCTCGGCGTGACCACCTTGTAGTCAGCGCCGGCACCTCCCATCGCTGCCACCAGTCCGATGAGAGACAGCAGCAAAGTTACATTGCGCAGTTTCATTGAGTCCCTTTCCTCCCTGCAGTGATTATGAACCAAGCGGGCACCGCCCGGATTGGACGCGCGCCCGCGTACGTCCGCTCCGGCTAAGACCGGCAAAGGCTCAGCCGGATCATTGCCGCTCGGCCCACAGACCTCGAGGGTCTCCTGAAAATGGGGTCCGGCCACACGCCCCGTGCCCTCTTCGAGCCGATTGGTCCAATGGTAGTATCCCTCAGACAGGCACGTTTGTCAAGTGGTTTTCGTAAGAAATCGACAGAGTTTTTTGGCCTCGGTGTGGAGCCGGGCATTCTTGTCGCCTAGCTGAATCCTATTCGGCGCGCTGGTCGGCACTGTCTACGGGGCGTAGGCATTCCATTCGGATGATTCAAGAGCGGAGAATACCGGCCCCCGTCTCTGAGACACATAGGCGTGGACGTACATCCCGACGGACCATCCCTGGTCGTAGGCGCGACGCGGCTTGCCCGTGCCCCCGTTCAGACAACGGCTTTCGCGCGCGTAAGGCCTCCTCGACAAGCGCTCGCTCTGGACACCGGTTTCAAGTCTTGTTGTTCCCACCGGTCCGTTGCCGGAGCCGGAATCCGGCAGCGTGCAGCACGCTTTGGGCCGGCTCTAGCGTTCGGGCTTCATTTGAGGAAACAGAATGACATCTCGAACGTTTGTCTCATTGCAGAACACCATCACCAGTCGGTCGATGCCGATTCCCAGGCCGCCCGTGGGAGGCATGCCGTATTCGAGAGCGCGCAGAAAATCCTCGTCCATCGGATGAGCTTCTTCGTCGCCCGTTGCGCGCATTCTCATCTGCTCCTCGAACCGTTGGCGCTGGTCCAGCGGATCGTTGATCTCGCTGAATGCGTTGCCGGTCTCCTGTCTGCCCATATAGACTTCGAACCGCCTTACGAACCGCGGGTCATCGGGCCGCTTCTTGGCCAGCGGCGAGGTCTCGATCGGAAAGTCGGTTACAAACGTTGGCTGGACAAGCTCAGGCTGCACGAAGCGCTCGTGGATCTTCTCGATGATACCGCCAACCATGTGCTCTTGCGCGGTCGGCAGGCCTAGGCTTTCCATTGCCGCAAGCGCCGTTTCGAGCGAATTGAATGCCTCAGGTCTCACGCCAGCGTATTGCTCGATGCCCTCGAGTATGGGCAGACGTCTCCACGGCCCGGCCAGATCGATTACTGTGTTCTGATACTCGAAAGTTGTGCCGCCGTAAAGCGACCGGCAGATATGTCTGAAGAGTTCCTCGACAAGGTCCATCACATCTTCGAGCTGGGCGTAAGCCTCGTAGCTCTCGAGCAGGGTGAACTCAGGGTTGTGGCGTGTAGAGAGGCCCTCATTGCGGAACACGCGGCCGATCTCATAGACGCGCTCCAGGCCGCCGACTACCAGCCGCTTGAGATACAGCTCGAGTGAGATTCTGAGCTTGAACTCGTGCTCCAGGGCGTTGTGATAGGTCAGAAAAGGTCTCGCTGCCGCCCCGCCCGCGACAAGCTGCAGCACGGGCGTCTCGACTTCGAGGTAGCCGCGTCCATCGTAAAACTCCCGGATAGCACGAATGATCCGGCTGCGCTTTTCGAAGACCTCGCGAGCTTCGTGATTCGTGATCAGATCGACGTGCCTCTGCCGATAGCGCTGCTCGACATCCTGAAGCCCGTACCAGTGCTGCTCGCCTTTTTCTTTGCCGAAAGGAATCGGCCGAAGTGATTTGGCGAGCATATTAAGCTCGCGCACGTGGACCGTAACCTCGCCCGTGCGAGTCCGAAAAACGAAGCCCTCGACACCAACGAAGTCGCCGAGATCGAGCAGCTTGACTATCTCGTAATCGTCGCGTAGGTCGTCCTGCCTGTCGTAGATCTGAATTCGTCCTTTTCGATCCTGGATGTGCGCGAATGCGGCCTTTCCCATCAATCGAAGCG
>JBMFPI010000027.1:0-16706 GCA_049969195.1 Armatimonadota bacterium | reverse complement strand
ACCCTTCGCCGGATCGTAGACCTTAAGCGCCCGACCAAGCGCAACCGGGTTGGGCGTGTCGAAAGAAATCGGCGCCTCGACCGCTTCCATCACGACCTTGGTGAGCCATTCCAGCGCTTCCGGCTCGCCTGACGTCAGCGTGCCGGCGTTCACGTCTATGTAGGTCGCGCCGGCCTCGAACTGCTTTATTGCAAGGTCCTTTATAAAAGCCGCGTCGCGGTTTACAACCGCGTTCTCTATGACGGCTTCCCCTTTCACCTTACGACTCGTATTTATCCGTTCGCCAACGATAAGCAGTGCCCGATACCTCCGTAACCGTTAAAGAACTCTCAGCCGCGCCAAACGGCTGCCGCAAGACTAGGATACCTATTATATTCGCCTGCCGCAAGTCCCTTCGCCGGCAGCAGGCATTTCAGTTCCGCGGGAATCGCGTCATATTGAATTTGTTTCAGCATCCAGTCGACGAAGCAAAGGATCCTGAATCGAGTTCAGGATGACCGGGTCCCGGCGTTTGTGCCTGCGAGACTGAACAGACACCCTTTCCTGGAACTAGCCTGTTCCGGTAGGTCCGTTTTCGGCAATTGTCCTGCTTAGTTGAAGGTCGTGAAATCGCCGAAAAGGCTGGATTTACGTTCAGTCGCGACCCTTGGAAGGCTCTCGCCCTTACAAGAGAGCACCATCGAGCGCGGTGTCGCGAACGCGCGAACGGCCGTGAGCAATTCGTATTGGCGCGGGAGCGAGCGGTGGCTGCGGAGAGCCTTTCGAGCGTGGACCAGCGATTACGGCCAATGCGAGCAAGAGTCCGCGACGTGTCGCATGCGGCCCAACCATTCGCCGCGCCCGTGAGCGCGTCGGCGGCGAGGTCTACAGGTCCGTCCGACATGCTCACTGCCAGGAGGCGAGCTGCTCCCGTGAAGAGATGCGGTGAGCTACAGGCTGCTCTTCAGCCCAATCGACCTCTCCGAATCCTATGTACCCTGCGCACATGCCGGCCAGCAGCGACCTGGAACCGCGTTCCTTTACGATCTCTACTCCGCCGCCCTCCTTCCAGAACTCGCGCTTGTTCTCGAAGTCGAATCGGTCCATGCGGTCGCTTTCGAAGACCCAGTGGCGTATGCTGGTGCCGCGAACCGCTGCGCTCACGAGCAAGTACCACTTCCCGGCGCGGGTGAGCAGGTTGGTGGACTCGAGGCTGGCCTGGACGTGTCCGCCTTCGAGTCTGCACTCATAGCCGTCCTTTGGGCCGACCAGAATCGGGCCGTGGTCCTCCCAGTGTTCAAGATCGGTCGTGCTGCACAGCGCGACGCAGGCCGCGCCTTCGGCCGTGTTGGCAGTGTAGCTCATCCACACCCTGCCCTGATGTTCGAAAATGTGCGGGTCCCGGCAGCTCGATATTCGGTCTTCCCACCACGCCGCCCACGGTTTACCCTTGCACGGACTGATCGGGTTGCCTTCCCACCGCTCCCACTCGAACAGGTCGTCGCTGAACGCGAGGCCGATGTTCTGAGAAATGCGATTGTTCACCCCAGTGTAGGCCATCACATAGCGACCACCGTACCTCAGGATACACGGCGCCCATACGTGTGCACCCTCCCAGGTTCCCGGCCGAATCAGCATCACAGGGTCGTGCACTTCCCAATCGAAGAAGTTGGCCGTCGATGCGTGGCCGAAGTAGATCTCGTTGCCCGGGTAGAAGGGCGTTGCCTCAACAAGGCGGCGTTCGATGTAGAAGAAGTGATACCGTCCCTCGTGTTCAACAACCGTGAAATCCGCGCACTTGCCGCTTACTGGTCTGAACCCCTGACCGATAATGTCCAGCTCCGGATGACGATATTTCTGTTCCCGCATCGCGGCGAGTTTAGCTTCGAACTCCAGTATGTTCATCCTGCGTAGGTGCCCCCTTCTGTCGTATATTTTCAAATACGCACGGCCGGGGCCTGTGTCCTTCGAGGGGTTATTAGCTTGCTCCGATAGGATGCAAACCCTGGGTCTTCGGGGATTCGACGCTCATCAACTACGAGGCAGAATCGTCGAGAACGTGCCTATCGCATCGGCACGGGTACAGGGGCACGGCCCGGATATGCTCCGGGCCGCGCATGTGGTGGGTTCTGGATGAAGGTTATGCTCTCTTGCACAGCCGACCGGCGCCGAGCGCCGAACCAAGCCCGAAAATTGCCAGCAGGAGGCTGTTCCACTCGGGCACATCAGCCGACCTGTCGCCCATAAGCGTCATTGTGCCCGTCTCCGCCAGGCTGATTGACCCTAGGCCCGACGGCACCTCGTTCGTCACGTACATACCGACGAGGTAGCTGCCGTTGCCTGTGATCGGCGCGAACGAGTAATCAAGCGACACGGGTCCCGTGCCGTCCTGAGGCCCCCACGACCACGATCCTACCGTGGTTCCGTTGATCCGCACGTCCCAGTTTACAGGCACCGTATCCAGCGCGTTCTCGTCCACTACGAAGTCAAGCAGGATGCGATCAACCGCTGTGATGCCTGTGCCGGTGAACTGCTGATAGATGCAGTCGCCCCGGCTCACGGACCAGAAATACTTGAAATGAAGCGTAGTGCTGGCTACGAAACTGGAGCTCGGTGACGGGAACTGCGCCGTGAACGAAGCCGCAAGCGAAGCAGTGGTTGAGGCAACGACAGCCGCTGCCACAAGCCCGATCACAACCATCAACCTTCCGTCGCTTCCAAACTTTCTCATTCCCTACCTTCTGCCTCCCCTTTACAGACTATCAGCCCGATCCTCGGAGGCAAAGCCTACCGCAGCGCACCTGCGCTGTCCCTGGTCTCAGGCTCACATTGCAATTTATCATGCCCCGGACACTCAGTCAAGGGCATGCCGCAAAAGGCAGCCAGCTCTACACAAAAACAGGTAATTTTCACAGGGTTAGCAGGTCGTCAGCACGGAGCGCCTTCGACTTTCGATTTGACCGCCTGGTAGCCGTAGTGAATCATCAGATTATCCAGCAGCACCAGCGCGGTATAGTTCTCCGCAACCGGCCAGACGCGGCCTACTATGGTCGGGTCTCGACGGGTAATCGCGGCCAGCTCTGCGTTCTCGAGCGTGTACTTGTCTATGGTCTTCTGCGGCTTGTCGATGGTTGGGGTCGGCTTGACAGCCAGCCGCGCGACAATCGGCTGCCCGGTGGTCAGGCCCCCCGTTATCCCCCCTGCATTGTTCGAAAGAAACTGCACCTTGCCGTCGACCGCGCGCATCTGGTCGTTCGACTGAGAACCGGTCATGTCCTTGACAGCAAACCCGGCGCCGACCTCAACTCCCTTGATTGAGGCAATGCCGAGCATCCGACCCAGCTCGCCGTCGAGCTTCGCGAACACCGGCTCACCGAGCCCGGGTGGCACGCCGAGGGCGATCACCTCGATTACCCCGCCCGAGGAATCGCCGGTGACGGTGATGCGGCGAGCGGCCTCCATCATCTCGTCGGCCGCTTCGATGTTCGGGCAGTTGATGACTTCGTGCACGCCGTATTCCGCCCTGATCTTCTCGGCAGAAAAGCGAGGCGTCTTGCTTCGGATGTCGTCTATCTCTTGCTCGATCTGCGCAAAGACCGCTGCTTTCTGCAGGAATCGCATTTCCATATTCAGGCGGCCCTTGACGTAGATTTCCTGGTAGAACGCGTCGGTATCGCGCCGCATCCGTTTGAAGTTCTCGGTGTAGCCGAAGGCGGCCTCGTGATCAACATCCGGGCAGCGTACGCCGGCAAGCTCGCGAACGAAAGAAAAAACCCGGATTCCGCAGGCGCTCAGTATCTTCTTCGCCACGTACCCCGCCGCGACGATGGTGCACGTGTAGCGGCCGCTGAAGATGCCTGCGCCAATGGCGTCGTCAGCCTGGCCGTACTTGATAAAAGACGCATAGGACGCATGACCGGGCCTGGGTGTACGGTTGGTGTCCTGATACTGCCTGACGTGTATGTCGTGCCGGTCGAGGTTGGGTATCAGAATCGTCAGCGGCGTGCCGTTTGTTTGCAGTTTGTTACCGGCACCGACAATGGTGTCGTCGCAGTTGAGCCCGGTGTAGATTATGGGCAGATCCGGCTCCTTTCGGGGGCTGGACAGCTCATCCGCGCCGGGCTTACGCAGCAGCAAGTCGCCGTAGATCTCCTGCTCTGTCAGATACATACCGGGGGGCACGCCCTGCACCAGAGCCGCCAGACCGTCCTGATACGAGCCGCCGGACACAGATACTTGAAAGAGTCTTCCTAGGTGGCAACCAGTCATTCGCTACCTCCATCAGCAGTAAGTACCCTGAGGTTATTGCGATAGAACTCAAATCCGCCGTTTTCGGGGATTCGACGCTCCCAGATTAAGCGGAAGAATCGCCGGAGATGCGCCTACCGCAACGGCCTGAGGTACCATACACTAATTCGCTCGGCCGGTTATTCCGAGCGGACCGAGGAATGACTGCGGCGTAGCCGCGCAGTGGGGCATTCCGTGTCCGCGCAAGAGCTCATTCCTCATTCCGTTCGGAATGACCGGGATTGCGATGGCCGAAACCTCGCGGTCAATCAAGTGAGGCTTACTGCTGTTCCCGCACGATCTGCGCTCCCACCGACCTCATCAACTCGACAAACGTCGGAAAGGTCACCGAAAGCGCCTCGGCGGTGTCGACGGTCGTCTCGCCCTCGCATGCCAGCCCCGCCACGGCAAGGGCCATTATAACACGATGGTCGTGGTGTCCGCAAAGCGAGGCGGCGTGCAGCGGCCTGCCGCGGATCACAAGGCCGTCCGGCAGCTCCTCGACGTCGCCGCCCATTCTCGAAAGCTCCTCGCGCATCACGGATATCCGGTCGGTCTCCTTAAGGCGTGCCTGGGCGACGTTGACCAGTCTGGTCTGCCCCTCGGCGAAGCAAGCCGTCACAGCCAACGCAGGAAGGGCGTCCGGGGTGTCGGACAAGTCGAACTCCCCGCCCGCGAGGGCAGCGCCTCTTATCCGAAGGCCTCCCCCGGGACCTTCCTGGTCAACGACTGAAACCCACTCGACCTCTGCACCCATCGCGGCCATAATGTCCACCACGGCCTTGTCTGCTTGAGTGTCATTCGGATCAAGGCCGGTCAGGATGATTTCCGACTTGGTGATCGCGGCCGCGCACATAAAGAACGTTGCCGAGCTGAAGTCTGCCGGAATCCATGTTTCAAAGGCGTGGTATCGCTGCCCGCCGCGGATCTTGAACCGATCGAAGTTTTCGCGGTCCGGCACAACTCCCTGCTCCGCGAGCCACGTAAGAGTCATCTCGATGTAGGGCTTCTCAACCAGGTTCTCGACGTTAACAACCGTATCCTTCGGAGCAAGAGGACAGTTGATCAGCAAACTTGTGAGGTACTGGGAGGTCTTGCTGCTGTCGAGCGTGGTCTGACCGCCCTTCATCGGCCCGCGAACGATGATCGGCGCAGTGTCGTTTTGTCGTGTGGACTCGACACGGGCGCCGAGGTCGTTCAAGGCCCCGATCAGAGCGCCGGCGGGCCTGCGCCGGATCTGGTCGTCACCGGTGAAGACGCTGGTTCCGTTCACCAGTGCCGCCGAGCCGAGCGCAATATACAGAGTGGTGCCGGAGTTGCCCACGTCTATCACGCCGTCTGGAACCTGCGGCCGACCGGCGACGCCCTGAACAACCCAGTCATCGGAACACGTGATCTCGGCGCCCAGGAGTCGGTAGGCATTCACCGCCGCAAGCGTGTCCTCCGCCGACAGTGGCTTTCGAATGTGCGATGTGCCTTCGGCCAGCGAAGCAATCGCCACGGCCCTGATTGTGTGCGACTTGGACCCGGGAATCTCTACCGAACCTGAAAGCTTCGACTTCGTTGCAATAAGCCTCATCCGATGCGACTGCGCCTCCGCGCGCTATTTCGATTAATGCTTTCTTAACCATACCGGAACTGCAGTCAGGCTGTCAAGCCATCGACACGCAGGGTATTAGTTCAATCTAGCAGGCGCAAACGCCCGGGACCAGGTCATCCTGGACTTGGTTCAGGACCGATCCTTGCGATGTCTGGATGCTGAAACAAGTTCAGCAGGACGTGATTCCCGACGCATTTTACCCTCACCCCGACCCTCTCACATAAATGGAGAGGGAGTTCCAGCGGTCCGGGGCAAGCCGCCCTGGATGCGAGGCTTGCAGGCACGTTGCGCATTTCGATGGTCCGGGTCGGCATGTCCCCGGACCATCAGCGCGCCAAATCGCCGAAAGCGCCGAGCTCGCGTTCTATAGCAACAGCGTGCAGCCTCCGACGCGTATGCTATAATCGAGGCGAGCCCAGGTATGAAGACTCTCGACAAATACGTCTTCCGGGAGATGCTGGTTCCGTTTGCGGCGGGTTTCCTCGTGGTGCTGGTCCTGCTGGTCGGCAACATCGTCTATAACAACATCAGCATTATCGTTGCCAAGATCAGGCAGTGGCCCGACGTCGTTTACTACATCTTGCTGCAGACGCCGTATTTCGTCGTGCTGTCTCTGCCGTCCGGCGCACTTTTCGGATGCTCTCTTGCTGTTAGCCGACTGACGCGGGACAGCGAGATCACGATGATGCGAATGGCGGGAGTGAGTGTGCGGCGTATCTTCTTGCCGATTTTCGCAATGGGCGCTATGGTCAGCATCGGGGCCTATGCTTTTCAGGAAGGTGTAACTTCCTGGGCGGAGCGCGAGAGTCTCAAAGTGCTGAGACGGCTCTGGGCTGCGCCGGGCCCTCCGCCCGTGCAGGCCCAAGTGTTCTTCCGCGCTGAAAACTATTACTTCTACGTCGGCAGCGTTGCGCGCGCAGGCGAGAAACTGCTTCTTGGAAACGTGATGGCGTACGAACCGCCTGCGCTCAACGGCTACCCGACGCTTACCACGGCCAAATCGGCCACGGAAGAAAACCACGTGTGGGTCCTCAGAGACGGCAAAAGCTACCGCATCAATCCGGAAGGTGATCTTGAGCTCGTCGTGCGCTTCAAGAGGCTCAAGCTCGATCTGAGACGCCCGCTGACCGACTACTTCGTTCAGGAACAGAAAACCCCGCGGGCGATGTCAATTGCCGAGCTGCGCCAGCAGATGAGTCTGCTCAGGGCGAGCGGACAGGAAACCCGAGCGTACCAGTTGGAATATGGATATAAACTGGCTATTCCGTTGAGCTCCCTAGTTCTTGTGTTGTGCGTCGCACCGTTGTGCCTGAGGTTCGGCAAGGGCGGAGGCTTCATGGGGGTATTGATCGGAATAATCGTCCTGTTTTTCTACTGGAACGTGATCCTTTTCAGCCGCGTCCTGGGCGAGACCGGTGGTCTCTCGCCGGCGATCGCCGGCTGGAGCGAGGTGATCATCTTCACCGCTCTGGGCGTGTTCCTAATGTGGAAGGCAGAATGATGCCGGGATACTTCGCTGTGCCCACGATGACACCTACGGAGCGCTCGGCCTTTTGCGTTGAAGGACGTGTTCCCTGAGGAGTCGCAGATACGGAGCGGGGAAAGCATGTGGACCACCTTCAGATTGTTGGCTTGTGCGCTGACTCTGTTCGTGACCGCTTCCGCCGCCCCGGCGGAGACTCCGGACAACGGCACCGGAACGCCCGATGGGGGCGTTACCCCTGCGCCCGCATCGTCGATGGAGCCCCAGCCCGCACTGCAGGTTCCAGTTCCTGAACCCGACATCCCCTCGCCGGTGGCACCTTCGGAGCCGCCTGCGGGATACACCGTACCTCCGGCTCAATCTGCCGCGGAGATGTCGCAAGACTTCGCAGGCATCGAGGCCGATCTGCTGAAGCATACGTTCGAAGACGGCAAGCCGTCCGTCACTACCGCCGAGGGGAACGTTGTCCTGCGCTACAAAGGCATAACCGCAACTGCCCAGCGCGGCCGCATCGACTGGAGGCGCGACATAGCCGAGCTGGAGGGCAGCGTGGTGTTTCGGACCGGTGTGCAGGAAGCGCACGCAGATCGTGTAGTCCTCAACCTGAAAACCCGTGAGTGGTCGGGACAATCTCCTAAGACGACCGTCACACCGGAGTTTGCGCAGGGCTATCTCAAGGCTCCGCTTTTCGCTGAGGGCAAGCTGATCCAGGGCCGCGGCAGGCGCGAGGTCGACTTGTTTGACGGAAAGGCCACGACCTGCGATCTGGCCGTGCCACATTACGAACTTGCGTCCAGATCGCTTGTGGTCTTCCCGAACGACAAAGCCGTGCTGCGAGACGTGAAGTTCTACGCGCTCGGCAGACGGCTCGTCACGATTCCGCGGCTGGTCATTCCCCTCAGAGATATCCAGCGTAACCCGAACATCATCCCCAGGGTCGGCGAGACTCAGGAGGAAGGTTTATTCCTGAAAACGCAGTACGCGTTGTTCGGGAGCAAAACCCTGGCAAGTTTTCTGCTGCTTGACTTTATGAGCCGTAAGGGTTTCGGCAAGGGGCTTCAGCAGAGCTGGCGTCTTTCAAGCAGAGCTTACGGCGACCTGTATTTCTATCACATATTCGACCGGAGTATCGACCAGAACACTGTTACGGGCCGGCTGACTCACACACAGGACTTCGGCACGGTACACGCCAATTTCCTCACCGATTTCCGGTCGAACAGCTACTTGTACGCGCCCCAGAGCTCGTCGATAATAGGACAGCTCTCGCTTACTCGCGATCGTCCCGGCGCAAGTACCTCGTTTGTGGTAAACCAGAACGTCAACGAGGCGTTTGTTCGCACATCACGACTCGCCGGAAACCTCAAACACCGACAGCAGTTCGGCAGTGCGACCACGCTGGATACGGACCTGGACTACACATCCTATACGACGTCCGACCAGACCCGGGCCAGGCTGACCAGCCAGGTCAGCTTCCAGCGCCGGGAAAAACGCTTCGACTGGAGCCTTTCGGCACAGAAGCTGACCGACCTGAGCGACGAAGCGTTTGTCGGCACGGGTCAGTTCGGCGGGATCGAAAAGCTGCCGGAGCTGGGTCTTGTTACCGACAGCGCCCGACTGGGGCTTGGCGTGCCGCTTCAGGTTAGGCTCACATACGGCAGCTATTCAGAGCTTCCGTCCCCGATCGGAGTCGACAGGACATACTTCGAGGCCAACACGCCGGTCCACAGATACGCGCTGGGCCGCGCGTGGAGCCTGGGCGCCGGAGCAGGATTCAAGCAGTATCTCTACAGTGACGGCACCGCGCAGTATTCGTTTGACGCAAGCACGGAACTTTCGAGGAAGCTCGGCCCGACATCTTCATTTAACCTCACCTACCGCTACCAGCAGCCTCGCGGCTTCACGCCGTTTCGGTTCGACTACGTCGGGAGATATAACGTCGCAAACGCAAGCCTCAACTACCAGGACAACGAGAAGTTCCGTCTGAGCCTGCTTACGGGCTACAACTTCGATCAGAAACGCTACCCCTGGCAGGACATCACTATCCGGTTCTCCGTTCAGCCTAGCCCCAGCTTCCTGATCTACACAGCTACGGCGTACGATCTGAACAACTCGCGATGGCGCACCCTTATCAATCAGGTCCGAATCCGTGCCGGCACAGTAACATCAGGTGCGGTGTCGCGGCCTATCCGTGAGGGAAGC
Organism: Armatimonadota bacterium; assembly: GCA_049969195.1. Taxonomy (GTDB): domain Bacteria; phylum Armatimonadota; class UBA5829; order UBA5829; family UBA5829; genus CALJES01. Next base: position 7,158 of record JBMFPI010000027.1, on the reverse strand, counting down.
GGGCCTACGTTGGGATTCAGAATGGATATCGGAACGCGCTATGACACCAACCTGCAGCGGCTTGCCTCGGCGCGGGTTGTTCTGGACACCAGCGTCGGCCCGAAATGGCGGGTGCAGGCAAACGCCGGATACAACGGGTTCACGCGCACGTTCGACTACCGCAGCCTGATGCTCACCCGCGACCTGCACTGCTGGGAGGCATCGCTGAGCTACATCAACCAGACCGGCTTCTACCGTAACGAGGGGTTCACTTTCAGCCTGCGAATAAAGGCTTTCCCATTCTTCCGCGACTTCGGCGTAGGCGCATTCGGCCAGTCCCTCGATACCAGCGTAGGTCAGGTGTACTGACCAGGGCTCCGGCTCAGGAAGTGGCATCAGCGCGTCGATTGCTTATATCATCCCCGGTCAGAATCCGCAAAGTCACCAGGTTGTCGAGACAGAACGCAAGCCCAGGTCCGTCGCATACGGGCCGGGCGTGCACCGTGCCGTTCCCGAAGCATACAACACTTCCTCGCCCCTCGCGGGTCAGGGTTGGGGTGGGGGTGAAATGCATCGGGGATCGTCGAAAATGCGCCTATCACAAGAGCCCGGCACAATTACCGATTGTCGGTCCCCGCATGTGTGGGATATAATGCGAATAGACAGTGGAAACACGTTTTACGTCAGACCGCACCGAGCGTGTCAGTTCAGTCTTGCAGGCACAAACGCCTCGGACCCCGTCATCCTGAACTCGATTCAGGATCCATCAGTTCGGTGCATGGATGCTGAAACAGGTTCAGCATAACCTGGTTCGCACGGAACTGAACCGTCCTCGCGAAGCCGGCAGAGGCCGGTTAATGGGCGGACACGCATTGAAGGAGGAAAAGAGCACGTTGAAGGCGCGGAGCCGCTTAGCATGGCCGCGATACGAAGGCCTGAGCGACCAGGACATCGTCAAGCTTGCCCAGGCTAACGATGTCCGCGCCTCCGAACACCTGCTGTACAAGTACCGCGGCCTGGTGCGCACCAAGGTCCGCTCCTACTTCCTGGTTGGCGCCGACCGCGAAGACCTGCTCCAGATCGGGATGATCGGCCTGTGGCAGTCTATAATGGACTACTCGCCCGATAAGCAGATACCTTTTCTTTCCTTTGCGCGGATATGCGTTGAGCGCCACGTTATCACGGCCATCAAGGCCGCAACCCGCCGCAAACAGTCCCCCTTGAACAACGCGGTCTCGCTCGACTATTTCGCCGAAGAGCCGGACTGCGATTACGACCTTTCGGATGTGCTCGTCTCGGATACGGCTGTCGACCCCGAGGAACTGTTTCTGGAGCGCGAAACCGCAATGCGCAGGCGCCAGACGCTGCGGAAGCTGCTGTCCGACTTCGAGTGGGAGGTCTTTTCCCGCTACAACCGCGGGAGCTCGTATTGCGAGATCGCCAGGGAACTGACCTGTAAGACAAAATCGGTCGATAACGCGCTGGGCCGGATCAGACGCAAGCTGCAGGGCGCTAGGGCCGAGCTGGTCGGATAGTCAGAACCCACCAAGTCCCGGGATAGTGCTACGCAGTTCTCTTGCCGCAGCATCATTCCCTGCGCCTGAAGACCAGCACGTACTGGTGGTGTATGTTCGACACGAACGCGTAAGGAATACCGTAAGGATAGAGGTTCTTGTTGTCCTGAACCAGTATCGTGATGCCTTCGAGGCTGAACCCGACGGCCTCGACAACTCGGGCAAGGTCGGCATGGTATGCCACGAATTTCGACTTGTGCCGAAAATCCGAGACGACCACGCACATGTAGCGCCCTTTCGCAAGCACGCGTCGGCACTCCTTGAAAACCCGCCCAAGTTCTTCGAGAAATTCCTCATATGACGTGATGTTGCCCAGGTCCCGGGCCTCGTCGCTGTATCTCGTTTGCAGGCCCCTGAGCTTGCGTTCAGCTGTGACCTTATGATCCCGGTCTTTGCGGAGGATCGCCCAGTACGGCGGGCTTGTCACGATGAACTCAAACGACTCGTCGTCAAGGGTAGGCATGACTTCGCGGGCGTCGCCGGGAATAAGCTTCTGTTGGGTCATCAGGTCTTGCTGTGCTATGCGCTCGCGAGCGACACGCACCCAGCGGTCAACAAGCTCGATTCCCACCCCATTTCTGCCGCACTGTGCGCAGGCGACCAGGGTCGACCCGCTGCCGACGAACGGATCTAGCACTCTCTCGCCGGGCTTTGTGAAGAACTCGAGGAGTTTTACGACATCGGACTCGGCGAACGTAGCCGGATGTTGCACCTTGAGCTGGTCTCGTTGAGGGGGCTTGCTGAACCACACGCTCTTGGTGTAGATCATCCACTCGGTATTGGGCAGGTTGTTGAGCTTGTTGCGGGGATCGACCGGGCCGGCCATCACGTGTAGTCGGGTTTGGCTTGCTGTCTGCCGTGAAGAAAACGATCCACTTCCAGAGCAGCGATCACACCTTCCGCCGCGGCTATTATCGCCTGGTGGGGATGCAGACACGTCACGTCACCCACCGCATATACCCCCGGCACGCTCGTGGCCTGGTGGCAATCTACGTCGATGCAGCCGTCCGGCGTCAGCCTGACCGCACCGCCAAGAAAGTCGACGATGGGAGAAGTCCCGGTAAGCAGCATAAACACGCCGTCGACGGGCAGCGTCTGCGAATGTGCGCCCCTGGGCTTGATAACAAGTCCCGTTACAAATTGATCGCCGACAATCGCGCGGGCGCTGGTCGCGAGATGGATTTCGACATTCTGCGCGGCGCCGACCTCTTCGACGAGCTCTGCCGGGGCCGAAAACGCGCTCTTCGGGCAGATCAGATGCACGCGGCGCGCGAATCTGGCAACCAACATAGCTTCCTCAATAGCGATCTCGTCACAACCTACGACGGCCGCGACTTTGCCGTCGTAGAATGCTGCGTCGCAGGTCGCACAGTACCCGACGCCGCGGCCTGTGAACTCCTCCTCGCCTTCTATCTTCTCCGAACGTCCCATCGAGCCGGTCGCAATCACAACTGCGCGACCCTGAAATGTCCCCTCGGCGGAGTAGAGTACTTTGGGATCGCACGTAACGTCCGATGAAACCACCGTTGCCTTGTGGTATTCGGCTCCGAACTCCAGAGCCTGCTGCCGCATCGTGTCCAGCAGGGTCGCCCCCTGTATCGGCCCCTTGACCCCTGGGTAGTTGGCTACCTTGGCATATGCGGCGAGCGCGCCCGCTGTTGCGGACTTGTCAAGTACCGCCGTCGACAACCTTGCCCTCGCAGTGTATATAGCACAGGCAAGCCCCGCCGGGCCGCCGCCTACTATGACGACGTCGTAAACCCTATCACTATCACTCAAGGCAATTCCTCCGAACTGCGTTATTCACGGCAACCTCAGACATCTGCAGGCTGTCGCGGTAGGCGGGTTGTCGGCGATTCCCGACTTCCCAATACATTTCACCCTCACCCGGGCCCTCTCTCGTAAGGGGAGAGGGAGTTTTGATGGTCCGGGGCAGTGTGCCCCGGACCATCGGCATGCTGTGTCGGACGATTAGAGCGTCAAATCGCCGAAAACGCCGGGTTTGTGTCCTACACGCAACGATCTCGTTCAACAGTTCGCACGCCCACCCTCCACAGCCGATTCCGTCGAAGGATTTACCCACGGTGTGTGGGGCCTCAATCTGATTCGCCTATAGTGAGCGAGCGAGTCCAACGCCCGCGCTTATCAGGAGCTCATCTGCCCCTCTCCCGACGGGCGTCAGGAGCGCATCAAACCACCGGCACGAAGCATCGGCTCCATAACCGCCCTGGTCCTTGGCCCAGGAGGTCGGACAGTACCCATACAGTCCGTTAGCGTAGCCGACGATGAGTGCGTTCAACGGCTTCAATGCATTCTTGATTCCGAGTCCGATATCAGTGTAGGTCTCGAACGGCAGCCCCACTATTCGCAGGCTGTTGATTTTTGCGGCAAACACCTCGGCGGAAAGCGTTGTCGGCACGTCGCCGGTCCTGATTCGATTCCGAAGCTTTCGCGCCCAGGAAAGCATAGCCTTTGCGGTCAACTCCGCCGCTTGGTCGCGGGCCGGTGCGGCCACCGCAGCTTTTCGGTCAGCTCTGAACTGCGAGATGAGCCGTTCAAGTTCCTCCAGCGAAGGCGGCGGGTCCAACGGAACACCCACAACGCATCTTCCGCAACCCAGAACCACCTCCGCCGTCCGCTCGACTCCTTTCAGGGCGTCCAACGCGGCCTCCGCCAGCCGGTTGCCTATTACCTCGCAATCCTCGAACGTCCCCCGGCCCCAGCTTTTCTGGATCTGAGTGATGGGGTCTACGTCGCCGCAAGCCCCCTGCAGGTATATCCCGACTCCGCCGGTCAGCTCATCGATGCGCCGCGTCGTAGCGCCGGGGAAGTCGCCCGAGTACTCCAGGTTCTGAGGGCCAAGCACAACAGCGTGCACGGCGTAGTTCACTAGCGTCGCGATCGCCCGGCCGTCGGGCCGCTCCACGCTGATCGTGCCGAGCTCCTCATCGATCGGCTTTGAGTTATCCTGCCTGTTGAAGCCGATGCCCGTGACAGTCGTCGAGCCGAAAGCCAGCCTAGCCGGCTCAAGACGCCCTGCGAGATCGGTAACCAGGCCGACCAGCTTGGCTTGCGTCGCTCGCAGCCACCCGGTGTAGACGTAGCCCATGTGCCCGCGCATGGGCATCGAGGCAGGCCCCGAATGGGTGTGAGTGCAGCAGATCACTATCTGCCCAGCCTCAATGCCTGTCTTGCCCCGGATTCTCTGCCGGACCCTATCCACGACATCCGGCGCCAACCCGAGCAGATCACACGAGACTATAGCCAGCCTGTTTGCGCCGTCGTCTAGGAGCACCGCTCGTGCCATCAGCGGGTCGTGCAGGCCGGTCGAGGGCGCGGCGCGGCCGCCGTACCCTGTCATCCACCCGCCTTCGGGCGGCGCAAGATCAATCTTGCCCGCCGCCGCTTTCAGCAATCCCACTTGGGTTCGATCCTCTTTCTAAAGTTCGGGGCGTCGCAACAGGTGCGTTTTCGCCGATTCCCAATGCATTTCACCCTCATACCGGCCCTCTCCTGTCGAGGGAGATGGGGGGTCTTCACCCTCACCCCAACCCTATCCTGTAAAGGGAGAGGGGGGTATCGTCCAGGGCGGTATGCGCCGGACCATCGGCATACTGCCTCGGACGACCGGAACGTCGAATCGCCGAAAGCGCCGGGTTTACGTTCTATCGCAACGACCTAGATCCCGTTCACGCCGACATCTTCTGCAGCGCGATCTCCCGCTGCTGGTTGGACTGGTTGAGCCAGAACTCCGGGCGGCCCTGGTAGAGCAGAAGATCGTTAATCCACACCTCAAGTTGCTCCAGTCGCCAGTCGTCGTTGCCCGGCTTCTCGAGTCTGATGTACTTGATCCTCGCATATTCGAACTGTGGGCGCACGAACGAAATCCCCGGCCTATTATACTGCATCTCGAGCCAGAAGAAATCGGTGTTGCCCCGCTGGAAATCCTTGCGCACGAAGTTGTCCAGCAGATACCTCGCCAGGACGTTCCTGTTTGCGTCAAGGAAAGAGATGTAAACCCGGTCGTTGGTTTCTGCGTCGCTCACATCGGCCGTTTTGGTAATCACTGACATGTACCACGCCATTCTTCTGAGTTGATCAACAACCGAAAAACCGGGCTTTTCGGCCTGAACGATTCGCTCCGTCGGGATCGTCATCTCCCTCGGCTGCAGTTGAGGCCCGGTCTGCATCTGAACGACCTTCGGCTGCGCAACCTGCAGACGCATAGTCTGCGCCGGCGGATCGTCCGGCTCATAAGCCTGCGGGGTGTAGACATCGGGGCCGTCGGTCTCTACCTGAATAGGCTCGCCGCCGCCGGGCACTCCCTCGGAAAAGGGCCCAGCAAGATCCGAGGGCGGGGTCTCACCCGCATACGCCAATCTGGGAAGAGTGCCCGAGGCTGCGGTCCACGTCGGATTGGCGGCGTTGAGCCACACCCCCGCTGGGGCCTGATCGCTTCCCTTGGTCACGTCGCCGATCCGTCCATAAAATTTCGTGACGTGCCAGGCGTCATTTCTGCCTTTATCCTTGTGCAGGACCAGGCGGTAGAATTTGTCGTTGGTCCAGCTCAGGCCTGGGTCGAACGTGTACAGGTCGGTCTTCTTCTCCCAGGTAAAGAGCTCTTTGCACCAGTTGTAGACGGGCTGCAGGCCCGAGCGCAGCCTCTGCGGCCGAAAGTCGTCGTAATCCGGATGGTCGAGCTCCCAGACGTACGAGCCTATATTGGCCTGGCCCCCGTCGCCCGTTGCGGCGCCTTCGTCGTTATATGTCTGCACGGCGAACTCGATCATCTTGTCGCTCATCAGCCCTATCTTCAGGAAAACCCGGGCGCCCCAGTCCGAGTCGTCGCCCTGGCTCTTGATGAAGAAGCCTGTCGGGGTAGAATACCACTCGCAGGCGCTCGGCAAGTCAAGAAGAGTTCCGCCGCCGATCGGGTCGAAAGTGAACTGCAGGTCTCCCCCGGGAGCTATCCGCATCTTGATTGCCTTGTGATCCCAGGGATCGCTCTCATAGAGCTTGAGGTGCACCCTGACGGTGTCGTTGGTCCACAGAGGCTTGAGCACGCCCCACATGGTGTACGGCGCGCTCTGGTCAACATACTCGGCCTCGCTGTAGGGCCATTCGTTGACCAGGAACATCGGCCAGTAGTCGCTGGTTCCTCCGACCTCTTCGTTGTTCACGTTGAACAGGCCCGAGCCGCTGTCCATATCTTCCACTTTTGGAAGTTCGATCCGCAACCACTTTACCTGCTGGTAGGAGTTGCCCAGGCAGGTCGCGAGGTAGTTGATCGCGTTTTGCACCACCGGGGTTTCGATTTTGGGAATTTGGGAGAAGTTGACCTCCTCCAGGTTGATCTTCACTATTTCGCCGAAGTCGTTCCGGTCACGAACAGCCTGCTCCAGATTCAGAATGTTCGGCGAGAGCCGCTTCACAATGTGTGTTCCGGTTGCGGGATCGACTCGTTTCGACTCGAACAGGTTCTTCGCCACGTTGAAGCAGTTCTCGAACCACTCTATGCCCAGGAACGGGTAATCCGGGAAATTTTGAGCCGTCACGCCGATCCCGGGCACGTTCGGCAGATCATCCATCAAGATGTCGCCCGTGC
>JBMFPI010000026.1:0-16803 GCA_049969195.1 Armatimonadota bacterium | reverse complement strand
GAAGAGTCTCTGGACTATCAGAGGCCTTTCCGGACATTCGCGCACACCGGACGACTCCACAACCGAGAACCCAAACGGCCACTTCATCTGGCCCATAGATATTGTCGTCCAGAGCATCGGGTCGCCGGCGAAAGCGTACTGCAAGTACGCGTCCTTTATGGTAACGGAGGGCCCGGCGTCGCCTTTGTAGCCCTGTCCGGCATCGAGCTGGACAACAACCGAGCTGTTCGGAGTCGGCTTGCCGCTTATCTTGAGCCTTGCGCGCCGGATGCTGAAGTTGTCGGTCGGCTCGCTGCCCCGATTGGGCTTATCAGGATCGTTCCTGAAGAGGTTGAACCGAGCCTGGACATAGCCGCTCACGGTCGCTTTCTTGAGTTTGGATACGTCGGACTTTGTGGCCTCGAACGCACCTTCCGGGTCGGTAATTATCGCCTCAAGGTTCTTTACGGTCAGACCCATCTCCTCGAGCGATGCCTCGAAATTGTCAAGCCTGGTACCTATGACCGCGAGCTCCGGCTTGAACTCCTCGACCAGTTTGCGAATCTGTTCGAGGTCCTCTCGCGTGACGGTCGGCTTCTCGGCAGGGGCACCGTTCTGTGGAGGTTGCTGTTGGGGCACGCTCTTTTGTTCGATGCTTTCGATGCGAGCTCCCAGCGCGTCGACGATGCGCTTGATGACTGTTGCCAGCTCATAGCGAGTCATCGTGCGGTTGCCGAGAAAGCTTCCGTCGGGGTAGCCCTCGAGGTAGCCCTTCTCGACCAGGCCCTTCACGGCCTCGTAGGCCCAATGGTCCCTCAGCACGTCGGTTGGCGTCTGCGCCCATGCGACACAGGCGCACACTGCCAGCAGCACAATCGCAGCCAGACTCTTCAAATTGCACAACCCCTTTCTATTGTCTGCAGGATTCTGGATTTGCGGCGTCCCCATCTGACAGGTCGGAGCCGCATCCCGCAACCGCATTTAGATTACACATCAAGTCTTGCAGCAAGCTGACACGCAGCCTACCAACGCGCTAAATCTCGCCGGCAGTTCCCGGCCATCTCACCCCAATGCGCCCGTCTAATCAAGACTGAGCACAAGCTGAACCATATTTTAACAATTGGCTGGTAATCTAAGAATGAGCTCCGGTTTCGCAGCTCAATTCTGACGGAGACGGTGAGGACTCTTGAGCGCACGGATAGTTGTCGTAGAGGATGAAGAAGATGTCGCCCAACTGATCCGGCACGGCCTGGAGTCTCAGAGGTACCGGGTCGAGGTATGTGAGGACGGTTTTAAGGCCCTGGACGCCGTCCGCCGTGAGCCGCCTGATCTGTTGCTCCTGGACGTTATGCTGCCCGGCATCGACGGCAGGGACGTCTGTAGGGTTATCCGTCGAGACTACGACTTCCCCATCATAATGGTCAGCGCACGCACGACCGAGGTAGATAAGGTCATAGGCCTGGAAGTAGGAGCCGATGATTACATCGCCAAGCCGTTCGGGGTGCTCGAGCTGGTAGCCAGGGTCAGATCGGCTCTCAGGAGAGCATCGGGCGAGGCGCGGGGTAAGGCCGAAATCCTGCGCGGCGGCGACGTGACCCTCGACCGGGCCAGGCACACTGCGCGCGTCGGCGACCGCGAGCTGAACCTGCGTCCCAAGGAGTTTGCGCTGCTGGAAATGCTGCTTGCCAATAAAGGCCGGGTGCTGACTCGCGAGAACTTGCTGGAGCAGATTTGGGGCGGGGACGAATACATCGACAACGGGACCATCGACGTCCACATACGGCGTTTGCGAGAAAAGCTCGAGGAAGAACCGGAACGGCCGCGTTATATACTGACCGTCCGCGGCGTAGGCTACAGGTTCGGAATCGAGGACTGAGTCGGTTTCGCCTTCAACGCCACGGGCTGTCGCGATAAGACGCAAACGCCACTACCGAAACAACCCCTACCCGGGCTCTTCCCGCGTTAGCCGGCTCGGCGGCACGGTTAGAGCAGACTTCGGAGAATGTCCGGCTTGCAGCTAGGGCAGATCGCTCGCTTCGGCAACAGGTTCCTCGGCAGCCCGCGCCCCGGCCCTGGAGAATCTGCGCTTGATCATCTGCCACACGAACTCGCTTTCCTCGGCTCTCAGGATCCGCAAGAAGCCCAAATAGACGAACGACACTATAACCATCGCCGCAAGCACTTCCAGCGCTGCTCCCTTCCTTGACCCGACGTTGACGACGCCAGTCATGCCGAACCTGACGGCGCAGAGCGCCGCTGTCATCGCCAGACTCGCCGCGCCGACCTTCGTCAGTGACGAGATGATCCTTCCGCCCTCGAGCCCGCCAAGTCGCCGACGCAAAAAAACAGTCAGCGCGATCAGGTGGATGCAAGCCGCAATCGAGGTGGCCAGCGCGAGGCCGCCGTGTCCCATAACCCGCATCAGAATGTAGTTGAGCGGAACGAATACGACAGTCACCGCCGAACCCAACGCAACGGGCGTCAAGGTGTCCTGCATCGCAAAAAAACCGCGCGCCACAATGGCCTGCCCGGCCCAGGCGAATATCCCCGCCGAATACCAGACCAGCGCTGCAGAGGTCGCCCCGACCCTGTCAGAGGTGAACTCCCCGCTCATGTAGGCGGTTCGCACAATCGGATCGGCCATGACCATCATGAAGATCGACGCCGGTATGTTGACTGCCAGTATAACCCTGAGGCCGAAGCTCACGCCGGCGCGGAGGTCGTCGGTGGCCCGCTTTGCCGCGTAGGCCGACAGCGTGGGCAGGATCGCCGTCCCCGCGGCCTGCGCAAACACTCCCAGAGGCACCTGCATCAGTCGGTTTGCGTAGTTCAGTGCCGCCGGCGCGATATCGGAAACGAACGTGGCGAACCATCGGTTGATGATGACGTCGATCTGCGGCAGGCTCAGTCCGAGAATCACTGGGAGCGCCAGCGCAGCCACCCGTTTTACCCCCGGATGCCTCAGGTGCAGGCTGGGGTAGAACTCGAAACCGGCTCGCCTTAGGCAGTAGAAAGTGTAGCCGATGTTGCCTGCGAAAGCTCCGATCATCGCCCCCCACGCCAGTCCGACTATGCTGAACCACCGCGACAGCACCAGGACGCCGAATATGATCCCCAGGTTGTAGATCACCGGCCCGGCGGCCCGAGCGCGGAAGTCCTGCCTGGACTCGAGCGTCCCCATCATCAGCCCGCCCAGGAAAAAGAAAAGCTGGCAGGGCAGGATGATCCGGGTAAGGTGCACTATCAGCCCGAAAAGCTCCCTGTTGCTCGCATAGCCGGGCGCTGCGAGGCTGCGCACCAGAGGGGCGGTAAACACCTCGCTCAGGGCTATCGCCGCCGTCAGAACCAGCCCCATAAAACAGGCGACTATGCTGAAGATCTCCCAGGCTTCCTTGGTACGGCCCGTCTGCAAACGCTCGGTGAATACGGGTATGAACGCACCTGACAGCGCTCCGCTTGAAAGAAAGAAATACAGCAGGTCAGGCAGGTTGAACGATACGGTGTACGCGCTCACCAGCCCCGTGAGGCCGAACTGACGCGCGATCAGCATCTCCCGGATGAGTCCCAGCAGACGGCTTGCAAGTATAGCCGCCATCATCAGCCCGGCGGCTCGAGCAACGGTTCTCTGCGAAGTCATCGAAGTAATATTATAGCACGCACGCAGCTTTGCCGGACAGCCTCGCGCGAGAGCGGAGACGGTTCAGTAGCGCGGGAATCACGTCGCGCTTAACCCGCTTTAGCATCCAGGCGCCGAAGGGATGGATCCTGAATCGTGTTCAGGATGACATCTACCAGGCGTTCGCGCCTGCAAGACTGAACTGATACAAGAAACAGGCTGTTGCGAGAGGCGCATTTTCGGCGATTCCCCCGCAGAATAGACCCCCTCTCCCTCTGGGAGAGGGCTGGGGTGAGGGTGATTAACCCCCTCTCCCTCTGGGAGAGGGTCGGGGTGAGGGTGCCTTCCGGGAAGAAGTCCCAAGCCGCCGGAGACTTGCTCTCCCGGCATTTCTGCCTGTTTTGCAGAAGGCCGCGCCGGTCCGGTGCTGACGGCACGGGTCTTGCAACAACTCCTATCAGGAGTCTCTCCTTCGAAGATGCATTGGCACCCCTCTCATCGCCCCGAGCTTATTCGGGGCCGTTTTCTTGTAAGGCATTTGGAGAAAACGCGGTGAGAGCAAGCCGGTCTTCAGCCTGTCAGTTTTCCAGGAGGCCTGACGTGATGAGGTGCAGGGCGAGCGGGCTGCCGTACGAGGTGTTTCGCCACAGCGGCTCGGGCTTATCCGACGCCGAACCGGTCCACGTCGACTTCCGGCTCGACCGCAAGGAACTCCCGGATTCTTTGCAGCGACTTTGTCATCCGACACGGTGGCAGGTATCTCAGGAACTCGGGCCCGTAGAACCTGTGGTGTATCCGTGAGTCAAGGATGGCGACCACGCCGTAGTCCGTCCTGGTCCGAATAAGCCTGCCGAACCCCTGTTTGAGCCTGATCTGGGCCTGTGGAATTGCATATTCACGGAACCAGTCGCCGCCTTCGCGCTCGATCTGTTCGCATCGAGCCTTGTTGGTTGGTGTGTCGGGCACGGCAAAGGGCAGCTTATCGATAATCACGCACGAAAGCCGCTCTCCCTTGACGTCTACTCCCTCCCAGAAGCTGTGAACCCCCATCAGGCAGGTGGACTCATCCTCGCGAAACTCTTTGATCAACCGCTCGTTGGACATCTCGCCCTGGCGCAGAAGTCTGAAAGGCAGGTCGTCCTTGAGCCTGTTGAAGACGGCGTTAAGCATTCGATAGCTGGTGAACAGGAGGAACGCGCGTCCTCCGGAGGCGACCAGAATCTCTCCGATCCGTGCGGCGACGGCGTCGGCGTATTCGTCGCTTTCTGAAGGCGGGGCCAAATCGTCGGGCACATACAGCAGGGCCTGGGTTCTGAAGTCAAACGGCGAACCGACGATAAGCTCATCGCAGTCGGGCGTGCCCAGACGGCTCTTCAGGTAGCAGAACGTGCCCGAGTTCGACAGCGTCGCCGAGGTGCACACGACCGTGTCGATCGCGTCCCACATGTGCTCCCGCAGAAGATCCGCCACGCTGACCGGCGAGTAGTGCAGACAGCATTTGACGAACCTTGACCCGGAAAGCCTCTCAGCCCACCTGAAGTAGCCGGCCTCTTCGGCGAAGAACAACTGGTTGAGCTCGCCCGCCATCCGACTGGCCATATTGCGGTAACCCTGTATGCGCTCCTTGTGTTCCCTGTCGGCATCCCGCTGCTCTTCGGAGAGCTGCGTGTTCAGGCTGTCAAGCTGTACGATAAGGTTTCTAACTTGCTCCTGCACGCGATCTCGGCCCACAGCCTCATAGAGCTCCTCCACGAAGAACTCCTGTTTGGGAACGGCCGATAACATTTCGAAGAGCGCGTCATTGGTTGTCTGCAGCATCTGCAGCTCGCCGGGGGGTATCGCCAGGTCTCGGCGCTTGCGGAGGCGGTTTACAAGCGACGTGACGCGGTAGTTCGAGAACTCTATCCCAAACGTCCTTGAGGCGACATCTTCCAGGTGATGAGCTTCGTCGAAGACGACAGCACAGTAGTCAGGGATTATCGCGTTCTTGGGGTCGAGCATGCGCAGCCCCACATCGGTGAAGAAAAGGGAGTGATTGACGACGACTACGTCCGCGGTCTCCGCCTTTTTGCGCATCCTGTAGTAGAAGCACCGGTCGGCATTATACGGGCATTCAGTCCGCCGGCAGGTGTCCTGGTTCGAACAGACCTCGTGCCAGTCGGGAAAGGGGAAGTCGAGCTCGCCGACGTCGCCCGTCTCAGTCTTCGAAGCCCATTTCTTGAGCCGTTCGAAAGCCCTGTCGCCCTGATAGACGACGAGCGACGACGCGTTATCAAGCTCATTCAAACACAGAAAGTTTCCGCGCCCTTTCATCAGCACGGCCGTGAATGGATATTCCTCCATCACCTGCTGCATAAGGGGGATATCCTTTTCTACGAGCTGGCCCTGTAGGTTGATGGTGTGCGTCGACACGACAACCGGCCTGCGGTTCGAGAGCGCGTGCATGACGACGGGCGTAAGATACGCGACGGTCTTGCCGACCCCGGTCCCGGCCTCTACGAGCAGATGTCGGTTGTGCGCCAGCGCCCTGGCTACCGCCTTGGCCATCTCAACCTGTTCCGACCGGAACTCGTAGCCCGGGCACAGCGCGGCAAACCGCCCCTCCGGACCGAGCAATCGTGTAATCGTGCCGACCATAACGAGGCCATGTTAGTCGAACACAGGTTCGGAGGTCAACTCCGGGCCGCCTCGCCAGAACGCGCCGGGTTCGATCCCGGCGGCGGTATAGCCCCTTCTCCCTCTGGGAGAGGGCTGGGGTGAGGGGTCATATGCCGCCGCAGTCGCTCCCGAGGCATAGCAAAACCCCGGGCTTCCGTCCTACCGTAAGGGCCTATCTCACCAGGCCGCGCGGCGGTAGACCTCGGCGTATTTGTAACCGGTCTTGGCTCCCTCGGCCGTGTCCTTCCTGATAAGAAAGCGCCTGGCGAGGGGATAAAGGAACCAAGGGACTTCCGTCCGGTGCGCCCGGATCGAGCGCAGCTTCATTCGGAATGTCTCCTCGTCAAACCCGAACCAGAGGTCGGGCTCACGAGTTCCGTAATACAACGCCTTTGCGCCAGACGCCTCGACCGCGACCCTTGCGGCCTTCGCACCTGCCTGATGGTCGAGGTGAGGGTTGTAGATGTAGTCCGGGTCCCAGGAAACGACGATGTCGGGCTTGAGCTTCCCGATCAGTCCTTTGAGGTCGTCCGCGAACTCGCCGACGTGATTGGGCAGGTCCTTGTCGGGATAGTCGTACAAGACGACCTCCGCCCCGCCGAGTATGCGCGCGGAGTCGAGCTGGTGACGCGTCCTGAGTCCTTCCAGCCGCCGCTTCGCCGCCCCCTGCCGTCCTTTTCCGCCGCGTGTGCCTATTGCAAATGTCACCCTGGCCCCGCGCTTGAGAAGGGAGTGCACCAGGGCGCCGCAGTAGAACTCGATGTCATCCGGGTGTGCGCCGACGAAAAGCACCGTCTTCGACGAGAGAACTTCTCTTACAAGCTCGGGGTTGTCGGGCGCGGGACTGCCGGACGACACAGGCACGCGTCTCGTATACGCGAGCACCGTCAGCGCCGCCCCGGCGACGATAGCACCGAGCGCGATCCCCTTCGCGGCCGTCTTGACACGCCTCAGCATCCTGCGATCCTGCTATAGTTCTCCACGACCCGGCGCACTAGCTCCCCGCAGTCCATGGCGTCGCGGATGTGGGTTTCGTATATGAGTGGGCCGGAAAAGCCCGTGTCCTTGAGCGCCGCCAGGACCGCATGCCAATCAAGCTTGCCGTCGCCGGGCAGCCAGTGGCGCTCGATGCCGTCTTGATCGGAGACGTGCACATTGACGATCAATCCGCCCGCTCTGCGGATCAGCTCGGGCACTTTCCCCGGCGGAAACACGTGGTTGGTGTCGAAGGTTATGCCTGCGTTGGCCATATCGATCATTTCGACCAGCCGAAGCACCTCGTCCAGCGAGTTCCCGATCTCGCGCTTGGGCATAGGTTCGATTCCGATCTTGATACCACTCTCGCCGGCGACTTCCGCCGCCCGTCGGATCGTATCCGCCGCGTGCCCCAGCCTTATCTCGCGGGGCGTATCGTAGACGATGTCCACCCCCGGATGAGCAACCACCACTTTGGCCCCGAGCCGCCGAGCAACGCGGATCGAGTCAAGCAACCCTGCCAGCGCCCCGTCGCGACCTTCGACTTCGGGTGACGACGGATCAAAGTACCGCCCATACGGCGCGTGCACCGACCAGAACTCGACTCTGGGCCTGTCGAGGAGCAGCTCCAGTATCGGCTCGTTATCCCACGCGAGCGAGTGATAGCACTCCATAGCGGCTATCGGCGAGTCGTTGATCGCGTCCATCATCTCGCGCATGAAGTCGACCATAATGCGGTTCTGCCGACGGTCGAAGGCGATCGGCCTGCCCTCGCGCGCATCCAGATATGCGGCCACGACCAGTTCCCGCGGCATCAGGTACGCAAACGAGCTCCCCGAAATCCCCGGGCGCAGCGGCCTGGCCGACGGGGTGTGTTGACAGACGGTTGACGAGCTATCCATTCTCACCTGCGAGGGCGGCATATCGGGGCAAATCTGTCGGCACAATCAGGTCAATTCTCCATAAAAGTGTTTTCGCTGGTGCCGGGCTCCGCGGCCCGGAGCTCCGCGGCCTTCTCCTCGGCCAGGGTGTCGTTTATGTAGGACCCGGCACCGGTTTCACAGCCGGCCAGGTACTTGAGCTTGTCCTTCGTTCGATTAGGCGGATGAAACTCTATGTGGAAGTGGTAGTATTCATAGTCTCGGCCGTCCGTCGGGGCCTGGTGCATAATCATCATATAGGGCAGCGATATCCCCCAGAGGTTATCGTACTTGAGCAGGACGATCTTGAGGATGCGCGCCAGGTCACGTCGTTCGGCCGCGTCGAAGGTGAGCATAGTCTGATGGTGCCTGCGTGGGAACACGTAGACCTCGTAAGGGAACCGCGCGAAAAACGGCACCACCGCAAGAAACGAGCGGTTCTCGACTACTATCCGCCTGGCATCGGAGATCTCCTCCCGGACGATGTCGCAGAAGAGGCAGCGTCCCGTGCGCGCCATGTGCTTCGAGGCCGAGTCAAGTTCGCGCTGGATCTTGGGCGGTATGAACGGAAACGCGTAGATCTGCCCGTGCGGGTGCGTGAGAGTTACGCCGATGACCTGGCCTTTGTTCTCGAATATGAGAACGTAATCGACGAAATCCCTCGAGCCGAGCTCGCGAAATCTGTCGGTCCAGACATCGACCAGGTTAGCGATCTCGTCAACAGTTGCGTCGGTGAGCGTGCCCGTGTGCCTAGATGTGTAGCAGACCACCTCGCATATGCCGTCCGCGGGCCGCACTTTGTAGAGTTCGGTTCCCAAAACTGCCGGCTCCGGCGGTGGATGCTGCAGCGATGGGAACTTGTTCTCGAAGGCGACAATCTCGTAGTCCTCGGCCGGGACCTCTGTCGGAAACGCGCCCGGTTTGGTGGGACAAAGAGGGCAATAGTCGTCGGGCGGCAGAAACGTGCGCTCCTGCCGGTGGGAGGCGGTGATGACCCACTCCTCGAGGATCGGATGCCATCGAAGCTCGGACACTATCGACCCTCCTTTCGGCGCGTTCGGTTATCGTTCCTCGACCCGGACCCGGACTTGGAGCGGACAGTCCGTGCCCGGGGGCGTTTGTCGAAATTGTAGTAGATCAGATACCGGCCGTCTTCAAGAATCGTCATATGCTTTTTCATTACTCCAGCCTCTGCGCGTCGGACCGGGCTCAGCCCGACGGCCTCACGAACAGGTCCGCCCACGAAAGCAACGACCTCCCAATGCGAACTGTTACGATAGCCGCGTCTTCAGCGCTTCTCCTGCTTGGTTGAGGGGCGTCGAATCGCCATACACGGTTTGCTTTCTCCCGCAAGAACCCCCGGTGTCTTCTATGTTCGGCTAACTCGTGTTGTTTCGGAGCCTGTTCGCGAAACATCAACCCGGGCCGCTGCGTCGCCCAACCGACAAAGGGCCGACCCGTTACGACAGCCGCCGCACCAACACGGCCTCAGCCTCTTTCAACTGATCGGGAGTGTTGACCCCCAGAATCTCCTCCGAATCGCACGGCACCGAGCAGACGGCCCTACCCTGTTCCGCCGCGACGCGCACCATGTCGGTCAGGTTGTACTCCCCGGCCTGGTTCCTGAGCATACAGTTTATGTTCGCAAAAAGCCAAAAAGCTTCGAAAACATACGCGCCTCCGTTGACCTCTTTGATCGCGCGCTCCCGGTCACCGGCGCATTTTTCCTCGAGGACCGCGATAACGCGGCCATCTTCGTCGCGCAGAATCCGGCCGTAGCCGGTCGGGTCATCGAGCCTTGCGGCAGCGAGCACGACAGCAGCCCGGGTCTGTTTCTGCGCGTCAAGCATCGCGCGCACTGTTTGCCAGCGAAAGAGCGGGCTGTCCCCGCACATGACCACTAGCGAGCCCTGGAATCCTTCAAACCGCTCGCTTGCGCATCTCACCGCGTGGCCCGATCCTTGCTGCTCGTGCTGCACCACATACGCGTACCGATCCCCGAGTGTCCCGACCACAGCCTCCGCCTTATAACCCACCACCAGGACGATTTCGTCCACTCCGGCCGATCTGAGCGTCTCGATGACATACGATACCATCGGCCTACCGAGGAGCGGTTGCAGCACCTTGGGTATTTCCTGCCCGCGGCCTGGCCCGAACCGAGTCCCCCTTCCCGCTGCAAGAATGAGCCCCGCCGTCTCACGGCGGCGTTGCGGGAATCCGGAGTTTTCCCGGGCACCACCGGTGCGTCTCGATATGGATTCCCGCGTCACTATCGGCTAGCTCCGCGGCAGGATGTTCGGCCCCTGGTCGCCCGACTTCTTAATGATGCGAATGTCCACCTCGTCCGCGACAACCGAAACTGCCGTGTAGTCTCCGTCCTTGCGCGGGTAGAGCCTGCCGTCCTGTATTTGCCTGCGCCAGCGGTCGGACATCCTGCCCAGCTTTGTAAGATCGAACAGCCGCTTGACCCTGCCGGTTCTCAAGTTGAGCTCGTAACCCCCGTTGTAGGTGGCGAACATCATGGTCTTCGGCGCGTCAGGCCAATCCCGCGCCGGGTCTATCGATGGTCCTTTGATGCTGGAGACGGGCGCGGGCGGCGACGCCGGGGTGTCGAGCCTGTAAACAACGGTCTGCAGGTTCTCGCGGTCGGCGCACACCATGAGCACACCGGTCTGGGAAATCCATATCCCTTCGACCCGCCCGGGCAGGTCTGTCGACGAGAAGGGCGTGCCCACCAAAGCTCCTTCCGAGGAGGCAATGCGGTATGTGATTTTGCCGCCGACCTTATCCTCGGCTATGGAAAAGACAAAGAGCCGTCCATCCGGGCTCATTGCCGCCATGCGCCGGACCGACGTCCCCGGGGCGAGGTCCAGCGTCACGGGTTTGCCTACCACCTCCCCGGCAGTTGTCAGGACGGCAAACCGGGCAGGCTTCGCCCCCGAAAGTTGCGCAGCAAACCTGTCGGAGCCGGCGGGCCAGGCCAGTATACGCGCGACAGTTTCCTTGAGTCGGACCGTCTCCACCTTCGGCGTCTCGGAACCTGCCCGGCGGAGATAAACAATACTGGATCGGTGCGCGACCTCCGGCCCCTCGGAGTTAACCAGCAGTGCCCAGACCGTGTCGTCGTCTTTCCATCCCACGCTCGTCACGAACCAGCCCGGCCGCATCTGATGCCTGAATGCCCTCTGGTTCTCGAGGTCGATCACCAGAACCGCCGAGCGCAGGTCACCCGTCCCGGTTTTCTGGTTCCACGCCCCGGCCCACATCGCCCCGGACGGACTCACTGCCGAGGCCGACATATCGCCGATCCTGGTCCGGCTGTCCCAGGCGGGGATTTCACCGCGCGGACCCGGAGGCGGCGGAGGCGGCGGGTTTACGATTCTCCAGATCAAGGCCACAAGAACGAGCGTGGCCAGGATGACTATCGGTATTCGGTTGTTCATGCTCTATAGTCCTCTTATCCTGTGCCAGTATTTCTGGTAAAGCTTTTCGTTGTGTTCGTCGCCGCCGTCGACGTTGGCGCTGATGAACACCGGCGGAGTTTGACCGGCCGCGGCGAGGTTCTCGATCACCTGCGCAATAATGGACTCGATTATGAACATGCCGGCGACCCCCGATGTGGGGCACGCGCGTCCGGGCAGGCCTTCGATCTCAAGCGCGGCATCGCCAAAAATACCGCAGTTGTCGATCACCACGTCGGCGATCTCGAATAGGCGCTTGCCGCTCGAATGCCTGGATGAAACAGCCCTCGAATGCGCAAGCGAGGTGATCGCGATAGTCCTGATTCCGCGCTCCTTGCACCAGAGCGCCACCTCGATGGGCAGGGCATTGCGTCCCGAGTTGGAGATGATAACCACGACGCCGCCCGCCGGTATATTATAGTCCTTCAGAAGCGTCTGGGCATAGCCCTCCAGCCGTTCCGCTCTGCCGAATGTGCGGTCATGTATCACATCTACCGGCGCAAGCCCCCCGGCCCTGTGGTAGGCCTCCATCGCAATCGCAATCGAATGGCCGCTGCCGAGCAAGTAGAGTATCCCGCCGGACGCGATGTGGTCGGATATTATCCGGGCGGCCTGCTGAATCGCATCCTGCTGTGTTGATGCTATGCGCTCCAGCAGCCTGTTGACGGTCTCGTAGTAGCGCTGCGAGCTGGTCGCCATGTTGAACTGACCCCCATTGAAGTCAAACTCTGCACTTGCAGATTATCGCACCGGAAAGCCAACACGGTCAACCGGGGGGCGATGCAGGTATCAGGTTCGTTTTGCAGGCGCAGCCGCCCGGGCACCCGTCATCCCGAGCCTGATTCAGGACCGATCCCTTTGGCGCCTGCACCCTGAAACAAGTTCCTCACGGCCTGATTCCCGCGGAAGTGGGCAACCCCTGCGCCGGGCCGTTGTGACATGCGCGTTTTCGGCGATTCTCTCTCCCGCTTACTTGAGGAGGGTCCAACCGCCGAAATCCCTGGGTTTGGGTTCTAGATGGGCTGCCCAATGCCCCCTCTCCCCCTGGGAGAGGGCTGGGGTGAGGGCTGGGGTGAGGGTGACAGACTCCCCGTGTATCCTGCGGGTCCTCCTAATACCCCCGTGCGTCCGGCGGCATGATGTATAATGACAATACAGGATACGCCGGCAAGTCCTACCAACGGGAGTGATTGAAATGCACAAACGATGTTCTGCCCGGCGATGTGCCGTTCTGGTCGTCTGGGTTCTTCTTGCCTCCTGCACCGGGGCGCACGCGAGACGGGTGATCCTTATGATCGGTGACGGGATGGGCTACAAGCACATCGAGGTCACGCGCAACTACGTAGGAAGCCCTCTCGCGATGGAGTCTCTGCCCGTCAGATACGGCGTCTCCACGTACGAATACGGCGGCAGCTACTCCAGCGCACAGGCCTGGAGCAATTTCAACTACGTGAAAAGCGGGGCGACCGACTCAGCCTCGGCGGCCACCGCGATGTCCTGCGGCGTCAAGACTGACAACGGCAACATCGCAACCGACCACAACGACATCAATCGGCTCGAGACGTTGTCCGAGTATGCCCGGGCCAGATCGCACGCATCCGGGGTGGTATCAACCGTGCCGTTCAGCCACGCGACCCCCGCCGCGTTCGCCGCTCACAACAACAGTCGCAACAACTACACCGCAATCGCGCGCGAAATGATCACCACATACGGTGACGGAACTGGCGCGCGCGGCAACACGCCGACGGTGCAGGTGATAATCGGCGGCGGCCATCCGACCTGGGCAAGCGGCTACATCGCCACCAGCGAATACAACGCCCTCAAGAACGGCACGACCGGCCAGGGCTGGACGTTCGTGGAACGCAGGTCCGGGGTAAGCGGCTCGGTCTCGCTCGCCAACGCCGCTCTGAATGCGACGAAGCTCTTCGGGCTCTACGGCGGATCCGGCGGCAATATCGAATACCGGAACGCAAACGGAGCCGGACACAACCCCGAGAATCCCACCCTCGCCGAGATGTCGCTCGCGGCCCTTACCGTGCTCGACCGCTGCACCGACGGGTTCTTTCTGATGATCGAGGGCGGCGCAATCGACTGGGCCTCCCACAACAACAACATCAACCAGACCATCGGCGAGGTGATCGGCTTCGATCAGGCAGTGGCCGCGGTGATGGGATGGGTGAACGCGACCGATCCGGGCTGGACGGACACCTTGCTGATAGTCACAGCGGATCACGAAACCGGTTACATCACCAGGGCGGCGGGCGTCTTCCCGAACGTGCCGTTGGCTAACCCGGGCGCCGGGGTGCTGCCTGTAGCCGGCACGCACTTCGCCTGGAACTCCACCGGCCATACAAACAGCCTGGTGCCTCTTTTCGCCCGGGGAGTCGGATCGAACCTGTTCGCCGGGTACGCGACGATGTGGGATCCGGGCTACGCCACACACTACCTGGACAACACGGATATCAACGCAGTCATCAAGCAGGTGATCCCTGAGCCGGGCACCCTGGGGGCAGTGTCGCTCGGGCTCGCGGCACTTTGCCTGACGCGAGCAAGGCCCCGGCGCAGGTGACGCCCCCCGCGACACACATCCCCCTCGCCCTCTGGGAGAGGGCTGGGGTGAGGGCGATAAGCTCCGCGTTCAGATGGGCCGTCGAATATTACCCGGCCCGGGGTCCAACTTAAGCACCCGCAGCCTCACCGCCTGTCGCCCGGGCTGCCTGCCTTATGCGTCTTGTTCGCCTGAGGGCCAGGGCTGAGTGCGGACCACACCAGCGGCAGCGACGCAAGCAGCACAAGGCCCACCACGGCTGTCGAGACCGCCTCGTGTCTGGTGAGTTTGAACTTGCCCCAGTTCGCCACCACGACGGTAACGGCCAGCACCACAAGCGCGGGGAGTGCCGGAAGTAGTCCGAAAAGCACCGCAAGCATCCCGAGCGTCATTCCGCCGAAGACGAACCAGTAGTTGCGCGGCCCGTTGAGTCCCAGCCTGTGAGCCGCGGCGAACACAAGCGCCATAAAAAGGAAATCCCCGGGTCCCACCAGCGTCCTGGGCACGAACGCGCCGGTCCCGACGGCCGGTATCGGGGCCGCCACCGCCGCAACAACCTCCGGCGCCTTCTTAAGCACAACCGAAACAGGCCCCCGCGTCACGGTCCAGAAGTCGATGTATGCCGCCAACATCACCACGGGCAGCAGCATATTCCGGTCGCGCACCCGCAGGGACACCAGAAAGCCGATACTCGAGGAGGCAAGGATTATCCCCAGATACATCGGCATCCGCAGCAGGCTCGGATACGCGCCCATAATCACCAGCGTCTCCCTGATACTCGGATGCCGCCCCATTTTCGCCGATACGCCCGACTGCCACACAATCCCAAGCGCTATCACCGCGACAGCCGCCAGGCTCCCAACGAGCACCAACGCGCACTGCCGCCAGTTCATGTCGAACTGCGCGAAGAAATAAACAAGCGCGATCTGAACCGCCATGAACGCCACCGTAGGCGCGGCCGTCACCCCCAGGAGAGCCGACGCCAAAACCGGCCTGGCACCATCCCCAGCGAAAGGCATCACGGCCCGGATCGCGTCCGCCAGACCGGAAAGCAGCGTCGCGCGCGGCACCAGCAGCCAAAGCGCACAGTAGCCCACTGCCGAGCAAGCAAACCACAAACCGGTAGGTTTTCTCAGCAACATCCTGCCCCCGCCGGGTTGTTGCGACACGCGAACCTCCGGCGCTGCTCCCGCTCAGCGCTTAGTTAGATAGCGTCGAATCACCGAATACGCCGGGTTTGCGTTCTATCGCAATAGCTGCCACATCCCGGTCTTTGACAACGATTATAGCACAGGGTAGAATGAGAACCGGCGAGAGTTAGGGCGGTTGACGCGGCAGAACGAAAAATTAGCCTGTCCCAACAACAGCCTGGACCCGAGCTGGCGGACGGTTCCGCTGTTCGTCGGAAGCGCATCTTTCAGGCCGAGGGAGCCCGCTAGCGCCGGACCGTCGATTGCAGACAAGCGAGCAATCCCGAATGGGCGTTGGGAATCCTTCGTCGGGTCTGGGGTCATATTCCCGGGGTTACCGGGCTGATACGTCAGGCCACCACGAACTCTCTTTCGAGACCGGAGGAGACAATGAGCCGGATGAAGGTTGTCGTCGCGGACGACGAGTCGATCATACGCATGGACCTGAGGGCCCTGCTCGAGGACATGGGTCACGAGGTGGTTGGGGAGGCTGCGGACGGACAGAAGGCGCTCGATATGACACGCGCGCTCAAGCCGGACGTGGTCATAATGGACATCAAGATGCCCGTGATGGACGGGCTTGATGCCGCCAAGATCATTTCAGAGGAGAAGATCGCCCCTGTAGTTCTCCTGACCGCGTATTCGGACAAGGACCTCATCGAGCGTGCCAAGGACGCGGGCGTGTTCGGGTATCTGGTGAAGCCGTTCCGGGAGTCGGACATATTGCCCGCCATAGAGATCGCAGTCTGCCGCTACCTGGAGCTGCAGGATCTGGAGTCTGCGCTTGGCGACCTAGAGCAGAAGCTCGAGACGCGTAAGATCGTTGACCGGGCCAAAGGTATCCTGATGGACAAATACAAGCTGAGCGAGGCCGAGGCGTTCCGCCGCATTCAGCAGCAGAGCATGAACCAGCGTCGGCCTATGAAGGAAATTGCTGAGGCGATCATCATCGCCCACGAGATCTGATGCCCTGGAAAGCACGCGCAAACGGGGAACGTGAGGCTACGGCGGCGACCCTGAGAGAACTCCCGCCGGAACAGGAGCTCGAGGCGCTGCGAGCGCGTGTCGCCGACCTCGAACAGCGCGTCGCCGAGTCGAACCTCGAGGCCGATGCGCTTCGCGAGATAGGCCAGGCGATCGGCTCTATGCCGGACATCAACCAGATGCTGCGGCAGATCGCGGAGATCGTAGTGAAGGTGACCGGCACGGATCTGTGCCTGATCTACCTGCTGGATGAGAGCGGCACCGAGCTGGTCCTGAGCGGGGCCAGCGGGGAAACCCGGGACGTCGTGGGCAAGATCAGGCTGAAAGTCGGCGAGGGGATCACAGGCTGGGTCGCCCAACAGGGGACGCACGTGGTGCTCCCGCGCGAGGCCTGGCGCGACGAGCGCTTCAAGCCAGTTCCCGCCCTCGTCCAGGACAGATACCAGTCGATGCTCTCGGTGCCGCTGCGGGG
>JBMFPI010000025.1:0-17009 GCA_049969195.1 Armatimonadota bacterium | reverse complement strand
CCACTCGAACCATCCCTCTCGACACTGCTCCCACTGTGTGAAAAAGCCGAGAGTCACGGCGTGGCTGAGCCCGTCCGGAGGCAGGAGTGAGGCGTCGGAAAGCGGCCAGAGTCTGCCGCACCATGGATAAAGCCCCGTCAGGGCAATCGGTCGGTCGGAGGGATTGGTTATCTCGATCCATCGCGTCAGGACCGGTGTACCGTCGATCAGCGTATGCAGATCGATCTCGAGGGCGCTTGTCGGGTTCGCGAGAGATACCACAAAATGCCTCGCCCCTACGTCGGTTGGCGCCAACTCGCGCGCCGAGCGCCATTGCCACCCGGCTCGAATGGGCTTGCCGTCCACCTCGATCCGGAACGCGTCTTCGGTCCACCCTTCGTATGGAAACGGCAGTCTGCCAGAGGCACTGCGATATTGACCGACCCACCTTCCATCGAGAAGTGACTCGACGTAGACGACTTTGCCTGAGACGAAACGAGTCTCGTGTAACGGTGCCGTGTCGGTGTGGATATCGGTATGGGTTCGGTCGATTTCGTACACCCCTCTTCCCTCGCAGTGCGCGGTTGACGCATCTCGCGAACGGGCTTGCACTTCTCGGCCTGCGGGCGTCAGGTGCAAAGCCGGGAAATGCCTTGCCTGACATCCCCGCCCGTATGCCGCGAAGGGATAGGTCTACGGTTCCGAGTTTTCTTCGGGCTCCGAAGCGAGATCTTCGTCGCCCGCTTCAGGCTCGACGTCGTAGTCCAGCTCGCCCGCAGGCTGGGACTGAGAGGCTGTCGGCGCGGTAGCTTCTTCCGGCGCCTCGGCGGTCGGAACCCGGGCCAGGGAAGCAACGGTATCGCCTGGCGCGAGGTTGATCAGTTTGACTCCCTGTGTGGAACGGCCGCAGACACGTATCTCGGCCACGCGGATCTTGAGCATAATGCCGCCTGTGGTGACGATAACGATCTTGTCGGTGTCATCCACCACAGCGGTTTCGACTATCTTGCCCGTCTTCTCGGACAGGTTCATAGTCTTGATGCCTTTGCCGCCGCGGGTCTGTCTGCGGTAGTGCTCAAGAGGCGTCCGCTTGCCGTAGCCGCGCTCGGTGGCCACAAGCAGTTCACAGCCGGGTCGGACCAGGGTCATACCGACGACGCGGTCATCGCCCGTGAGCTTAATTCCGCGGACGCCGCCTGCGGCCCGGCCGGCGCTGCGGAGGTCGCGCTCATGGAACCGGATTGACATGCCGTTTCGGGTGACCAGTATGACCTCGTCGTTCCCGCGCGATATAGCGACCCATCTGAGCGAGTCGCCCTCCTCGATGTCGAAGCAGCGGAGGCCGTTGGAGCGCAGGTTTGCGAACTCGACAAGGTCGGATTTCTTAACCTCACCCAGCTCGGTGGCCATAACCATGTACCCATCAACGTCCAGATCGCGCAGCGCGACGGCGGCCGTTATCCTGTCGCCGGGCTCGATGTTGATCAGGTTGATGATCGCGGCGCCCATTGCCTGCCGCGAGGCCTGAGGGATCTCGTAAGCCTTGAGCTTGTAGACCCGGCCGCGGTCGGTGAAGAAGAGGACATAGTGATGCGTGGTGGCAACGAATAGGTGTGCGAGTTTGTCCTCTTCTTTCGCTGTCGCTCCGATCTTGCCCCGACCTCCGCGGCGCTGAGCACGGAAAGTATCAATCGGCACGCGTTTGATGTAGCCATCGCGCGTGATAGTTATTATGGTGACCTCTTCGGGAATGGTGTCTTCCTCGCCGATTTCCTCGGCCTCCACCGGCACTATGCGCGTGCGCCTTTCATCCCCGTACTTGTCCTTGAGGTACTTGAGTTCGTCCTTGATCACGGCCAGGATCTTGATAGGGTCCGAGAGCAGGTCTTCTAGGTAGGCGATTCGCTTGAGCAGAGTCCTGTATTCTTCTTCAATCTTCTCGCGCTCAAGCGCGGTAAGCTGCCGGAGCTGCATGTTCAAGATGGCTTCCGCCTGGAGCTGGGAGAGCCCGAACCTGGACATCAAAGCGTTGCGAGCTTCCTCGGCGCTCGCAGAGCCGCGGACGATTGCGATGATCTCGTCCAGAAACTGCAGGGCGATGCGCAGCCCCTCGAGGATGTGAGCGCGGTTGCGCGCGCGCTTGAGGTCGAACTCCGTGCGCCGCACCACAACCACCGTGCGGTGGTCTATGTATTGCTGCATGAGCTGCTTGAGGTTCAGCACCCGCGGGGCGCCGTCGACAACCACGAGCATAATGACGCCGAACGTCTTCCTAAGATCGGTGTGCTTGAGAAGGTAGTTGAGCACCTTTCTCGGCTGAGCGTCGCGCCGGAGCTCGATCTGGATCCGGATGCCGTGCCGGTCGGAGTAGTCGTAAATGTCTGTGATACCCTCGACCTTCCTGGCCTTAGCAAGCTCTGCTATCTTGGTTTTCAGCGGATCTTTCCAGACCTGGTAAGGCAGCTCGGTGACGACGATTGCGGTCTTGCCGCCCTCTATAGGCTCGATATTGGTCTGAGCCTGTATGGTCACCTGTCCGCGGCCGGTTTCGTATGCCGCGCGGATGCCGCGCGTGCCCAGAATGATGCCGGCGGTCGGAAAGTCCGGCCCCTTTACATGCTGCATCAGATCCTCTACGGTGGCATCGGGGTTGTCGATCAGGTGTATGATGCCGTCGCACAGCTCTCTGAGGTTATGGGGCGGTATCTTGGAAGCCATCCCGACGCCGATGCCCTCGGTGCCGTTCGCCAGCAGGTTCGGGAACTTGGCAGGCAGGACCTTGGGCTCCATTCGGGTCTGGTCGTAGTTATCGAGCCAATCGACGGTGTCCTTCTCGATGTCCTCCAGCATCTCCATCGCGATTGGGGACATCCGAACCTCGGTGTATCGCATTGCCGCCGGCGGGTCAGGGTCGATGGACCCGAAGTTGCCCTGGCCGTCCACGAGGGGATAGCGCATGTTGAAGTCCTGCGCCATCCGGACCATAGTAGGGTATATGACCTCAGATGAGTGCGGGTGGTAGTTGCCGGAACAGTCTCCGGCGATCTTGGCAGACTTTCGGTGCTGCGCCCCCGGGCCGAGATGGAGGTCGTTCATCGCCACCAAAATCCGCCGCTGGACCGGCTTGAGACCATCCCTGACGTCCACGAACGAGCGGGAGATGATCACGCTCATCGCGTAGTCCATATAGGACCGGCGCAGCTCGTCTTCTATGTTGATCGGGATGACTTCCCGCGCGATGTTGCTCAAGAGGTACGTCCTTTCAGGCTCAGGGGAAATGTGACGACCATATTATACCGCTTGCGCCTCCGGCGGTCAAGACCGGACGGGAGTGGGGGGTCGCTCCTGCCGGAGTGTTTAAGATGGATGAGGTACGGATTTCCCTCTCCCTCGAGGAGAGGGAGTTAGTGCTGCGGGAACCCAGGCCAGTGTGTACCAGGCGCGACGGTGCACTCAGCCGTCCCCTTAGGATATGAGGGAGCGGGCATAATGCCCGCTACTCTTGTGTCCGGAACAGCATGCCCAGCACGATCAACATGCCCGCAAGACCTGCGTTCGGGGCAAAACGCCCCGGACGATCAAAAAGAAACGGGCAGCCGGGGCGGCGTGTCCCGGGGGATCAAGCGGTCAAATAGAGCCGGCGTCTGGGGCGGCGTGTCCAGGGCGATCAAGTGGTTGGGAAGCGTCGAACGGGCGGAAACCCTGGGTTCTTGTTCTATCGCGACAGGTTTGCGGTGTGGGCGCTGCGTGCGCCTTTGGTTGAAGGGGAAAAAGACAGGCAACCGGATGGAATTCACTAATGGACCGTGTCGACTATCTGCTTCCAGATAACGCCGCGGATAGCGTCGGCTGCGATCTTGGCCACCTGCGCAGGCGTCATACCCATCAGCTTGGCGTCGGCCTCGGTGACAATCAACAGGGGCTTGTTGCGGGCGATCACGCCGCCGCCGTTGGGGTCGGTCTTGAGCTCGAACATCTTAAGGTCGGAATCGAGGGCGTCGTTGATGGCCTGGGCTGCCTCGGCCGCCAGGTCTGCGGAGGTCTTGCCCCCTGCCGGGGCCGGGCGGTAGATCAGCTTGTCCTGTATGTAGACTCCGGGTAAGTCCACCCCGTTGATCGTGTCCACCCTTACTTCTGCCTTGATCGCCCTGGTAGTCTCACGGCGGTTGATCGTGAGCCCAAGGCTGCGGATGGCGGTCTTGGCGGCGGCTACTCGCTGGGCGTCGAGCGGGTGGGAACGGTAGATTCCCCAGTCCACAAGCTCCGGACGCTTCGCGAGCCTTTCCAGAAAAGTGAGCAGTCCAACTGGGTTGTAGCCCGCCTCGAGCAAGTAGGTGATGGCGGCGTGGTCCGCATCGCGTTCGGCTTGGATCCCGTAGCCGTTCAGCCGCGCTATCTGGTACAACTGAACACCCAAAACTATATTTCCCAGGTCCGTTGCTCGCGCGCCGCCGAGCATAGTTGCCAGGATGGCTATCGCCATCTGGTTGTTGAGTGCGGCTTGCTTCTGGAGCAGGTAAACCATATGATGATGTGCCGCGTGGACGATTTCGTGTGCGATGACGGCCGCTAGTTCTTGATCACTCTCGACGAAGTTCAGCAGACCGCGGTAAACATATATGTGTCCGCCTGGGACGCAGAAAGCGTTGACGTCATCTTCCTCGATTATGTCGAACGTATACTCAAACGGCGTGATTTTGGGTGAGCCGTAGAGAGCGGGCACCTCTTTGGTATTGGCGACGGCGGCAATTCTCTCACCGATTTCGCGGACGCGCTTGAGGTCGGCCGCATTGTCGCTGAGCTTGTTCTCTTTGGCGACCTGGGCGGCTGCTTCCTGGCCTAGCTTGACCTCGTGCTCGCCCAGGTCCGGTTCAGCCGCGAACGCCGGCGCGACCAAAAGCACTGTGGCAACGATCGCCGCGCACAGGTAAATCAGCACCCATCTCTTGTTACAGCGGGTAAACATTGGACTTGTATGCCGCCTGATTCCATTATAGCACGGCGCGCCGCGTGAAAGCCCGGTATCAGTTGGATCTTTCGGGCGCAAACGCCCAACGCCCGTCATCCTAAACTACCCGTCATCCTGAACTCGGTTCAGGATCCGTCCCTTCGGCGCCTGGATGCTGAAAGAAGCTGAAACAAGTTCAGCATGATTTGGTTCCCGCGCAACCACACGGTCCCTACGCCGGGGGACTTTGCGACAAAACGCGCCTCTCACAACAGCGCACCCAGGGACCGCGTCGGCGGTCTTCCAGCACGTTCATGAATTTGAGTCGTTGGCACGGGTGCGGCATCGCCCATTCGCCCGCGCGGCTGAGTGGTTGATCGGTTTTGGCCGAACGGGCAAGCAATCGGGGTCCGGACGCAGTCGGATTACAGGCTGTTGCGACAGCGGCGTCTTACGGCACCGAGGTCGATTCCAACCTGGGGATTGTCAGGGTAAAAGCGGTGCCGACCCTGGGACGGCTGGAGACGACCAGCGTGCCGCCCAGTAGCGTCACCATATTGGCCACGATCGAAAGGCCGAGGCCAAACCCGGAGACCTTGGCCATTCCCGGGCGCGGAATCTGGCGGAACTCCTCGAAGATCTTGCCGAGTTCCCTGCTGGGAATGCCGGCCCCCGTATCGGCCACGATGAACTCAGCCCCGCCGGGAATCGAGCTCACCTGCACCAGGATTCGGCCCCGCGAAGTAAATTTGACCGCGTTGGAGAGCAGGTTGTTCAGGACAATGACGATCTTTTCTTCGTCGTAGACGTCCAATCGATTCGGGCCGACGATGTCAAGGTCTATACTGATCCCCTTCTTGGCTGCCTGAGGTGCTACGGCGGCGATGGCCCTCTCTGCAGCAGTCCCGGGCTTGCAGGCTTTTGCGTGGACGGAGGCTCTGCCCGCCTGAAGCCGTGCGACCTCGAGCAGGCTCGTCACCAGTTGCAGCAGGCTCTCCGTCCCCGCCAGGACTTTTTCCAGCATAACCTTCTGGGCGTCGTTGAGCGGACCCGCGACTCCCTCGAGGAGCATCTCTACGTAGCCCTTGACGGCGGTCATAGGCGTTCTGATCTCGTGGGTGACGTTGTTCAGAAACTCGCGCTGGATCTGATACGCCTTCTGCAGGCTTTCGTGCGCTTTGCGGAGCTGGTCCTCGGCGACGCGCCGCTCAGTGACGTCCCGGACGACGCTTACGACCGAGTGCACTTTTCCGTCCCGTATTATGGGTGACCAGGAGGAAGACGCCCATATCTCACGCCCGGACTTCGATATGAAACGGTATTCGAAACCGGACCGGCTTCTGCCGGCGAAGCCCTCTTTGATCGCCTGAGCTACGGCTTCTCTATCCTTCGGGTGGATGATGTCAAGGCGTAGCTTCGTCAGCTCCTCACGGGCATAACCCAGTATGCGTTCCGCTGCGGGATTGAGGTAAAGTATTCGACCATCAGGTGCGGCCTGCAGGATAATGTCACGAGTGTTC
Source organism: Armatimonadota bacterium (assembly GCA_049969195.1). Lineage (GTDB taxonomy): Bacteria > Armatimonadota > UBA5829 > UBA5829 > UBA5829 > CALJES01. Next base: position 10,562 of record JBMFPI010000025.1, on the reverse strand, counting down.
TCGACGATGCCCCTGAATCTCTCCTCGCTTTCGCGCAGCGAGCTCTCCGCCTGCTTGCGCTCGGTGACGTCTATGGCTACCCAGGCAACTCTCACAACCTGCCCGGCCTGGTCGAACACGGGGTTAAGGTAATGCGCGAACGACCGGCCAGCGCGCTCGTCCTCGAACACCACCGGCTTGCCGGTGCGCACGACCTTCCTGAAATGGCGGATACGCGCGGCAGCGGTCTCGGGGGACATCATATTGAACAGGTCGGCGCCCCGGAGCTGGTCGACTGTCAGGTTGAACCTACTGGCAAGTGCTTCATTTCCAAATATGCAGATTCCATCGGGTTCAACCATCGAAGCCGGGTGCGGAATTGCGTCCAGAAAAGTCCGCAAATCGGCTTCGCTCTTGCGGGTGGCTGCTTCAGCAAGGAACCGCTCGGTGACGTCAGTGAAGGTCGTTACTATGCCCTCGTGGGCACCGCCGCTTGACGGTATGGGACGCCACGATACCGAAACCCATATTCGGCTGCCGTCCTTGCGCACGAGCCGGAACCTGTAGTCGTCTCCGGAAGAACCGTCTTTAAGGGCTTTCAGGTACTCGGTCCGCGAGGCCTTGTCGGTCGACTCGTACAGCCGGACGCCTTGCTTGAGCTCGTCGACGGAATAGCCTGTGAGCTTCGTCATCTGCTCGTTGGCGTAGATTACCCTGCCCGTTTTCTCCTCGATGAGTATGCCGGAGGGGATAGCCTCCGCCATTATGCGGTACAACTGCTCCGACTCTCTCAGGGCTGCAAGGTCGCGTTCCCTTGCCGTAACGTCACGCAACAGGGCGACTGTGACGGCCGGATCGTCAGGCCACGAGATCACGCTGGTTTCGACCAGGAATCGCTCACCATTCTTCTTAACCCCGGTGTAGACCGCCGAGTCGGTCGGTGCCTTGCCCGCCAACCGTCGGGCTACTCGCTGTTCCGCGATTCTGAACGATTCAGGACTCGTGAGCGCGGAAAACGATAGGCCGATCAATTCGTCCCGGCTGTCGTATCCGAACAGACGAGCTAGGGCGTCATTGGCCTCGGCTATGGTCGTTCGCACTGCCACGACCATCGGATCGTGCGTGTTGCGGAGCACGAAATCCCTCAGCACCTGAGGCACTTGCGGGATCGGCTCGGATTCTTTCCGCGCGCGTGTGCTCATGGTTTCGGGATTATCCTACCACAACTGGGACAGGTGTCAAGAATTGGCAGCGAGCGGAACAAACTCAACGTTCGGGGCATGTCACGTGAGCGACATTAATATCACCCGGAGCGCCACTAGAAGCTGCAGGCTATGCCGGTCCGGGGTATCTCTATCCCCCGACGATTCCGGGCACGCTACGGCGGACGGTGTCGCCTGCGCTTCAAGAGGCGGGTAACATATGGTCTAGTCCGGGCTGTCGCGCCAGGCGTGTTCTTGGCGATTGTCCGGCTTGGTCAAGGAGCGTCGAATCGCCGGAAAACGCCGGGTTTGGGTTCTGTCGCAACAGTCGTTGTCCAACCAGCTCAGTTTGCCACTACGTTAACCAGCTTCCCGGGCACAACAATCACCTTCCGCACCGTCTTGCCCTCCAGGCTGGCCGCGACCCGCTCGGAGGACAGGGCCGCCGACTTCAGAGATTCCTCGTCGGCGTCGGCCGGGACGAGCACCCGGTCGCGAACCTTACCGTTTATCTGCACGGCAATCTCAACTTCCTCCGCTTTCGCAACCTCCGGGTCAAACTCCGGCCAGGGCTGCTCCAGCGTGAAGCCTTTCTTGCCGAGCGTCTCCCAAAGCTCGTCGGCGATGTGCGGAGCGAATGGCGAGAGAAGAAGAACAAGTGTCTCGACAGCCTCGTCCATCGCAGGGCAACGATTGTCCGCGATTTTGAGATCATCCGGGGCATCACCCCCCTGAGCATCTTCGGGAGCCTCCGGAGCCTCATTGGCGCTGAAGGCGTACATCTCGTTGACCAGCTCCATAAGCGCCGCTACGGCCGTGTTGAATGCGAACTCTTCAATGTCCTGACCGACTTTACGAATGGTCTGATGAGTCTTACGGCGCAGGGCCCTGGCTTTCGGGTCGGTGCAGCCTGCAGCCCGACCCTGTTTCAGGACCGACCGCCAATCCGGGTCGAACCGGCCCGCCCAACTATTTACCAGGCGCCACACGCGTCCCAAGAACCGGAACGCGCCGTTCATTCCCTCCTCGCTCCACTGAACGGCGTCCTCGAACGGCGCCACGAATAGCTCGTAGGTCCGGAGCGCATCTGCCCCGTATTTCTCAGCCATAGCATCCGGGGTCACGACATTGCGCTTGGACTTGGACATCTTGACCCACTTCCAGATGATCTTCTCGGGCGGGTAGTCCTTTACTTCCTCCGGCGAAAGGGGTATCAGGTCTCGTTCGGTGTCGTCTTCGGCTTCGCTCTCGACAGACTCGCCGGCTTCCATCGCGCGGTGAGGTGTATACGCAAGCACCATACCCTGATTCATCAGCTTGGCGAACGGCTCGACAAACGGAACCAGCCCCGCGTCATGAAGCACCTTCGTCCAGAATCGGGCATAAAGCAGGTGCATCACCGCGTGTTCCGCTCCGCCGACGTATAGGTCGACCGGCAGCCAGTATGCGGCCAGTTGTTTGTCGAACGGGGCCGTATCCAGATGCGGACTCACGTATCGGAGGAAGTACCAACTTGAACAGGCGAAACCGCCCATTGTATCGGTCTCGCGTCTTGCTGGCTCGCCGCACGCCGGGCATGCCACGTTTACGAACTCGGGTATGGCAGCGAGCGGCGACTCGCCGCTGCCGGTCGGCTCGTAGTGCTCGACATCGGGCAAGAGCACCGGAAGATCCTCTTCCGGAACCGGAACCTCGCCGCATTTCGGACAGTGGATGATCGGAATCGGCGCGCCCCAGTATCGTTGGCGCGAGATCAGCCAGTCGCGCAGCTTGTAGTTTACCGCGAACCTTCCGCGGCCGGTTTCTTCCAGCCACTGTGTGACTCTTTTCCTGGCTACGGTGCCCGGAGTCCCCGAGAACTCGCCGGAATTGATCATGTCACCGTACTCGGCGTGGAACAGGGCGTCCCGGTAAAAAGGCTCGCGCGCAAGCAGCTCCATCAGAGTCCGGACGTCCTCAAGCGACGGCGCACGCTCTTTTATCAAGCCCAGTATCTCTCGCTCCGATTCCTCCGAGTCGAACGCGATTACGCCCCGGTTAGCGAATATGAAGGCCCAACGCTTTCCTACAACCTCGATCCACGCTTCAGTGTTGGCAAGGTGACTGCAGGCGATGTCGATGTAATCGTCCGCTTGCTTCTCGCCGTCGAGGGTCACGTAGAAAAAGCTGTCCCTGTGCTCGAACGCAATGCCGGTCGCCTTGAGCGCCTCGGCAAAGCCTTCCTCGACCACTTCGTCGAACACGCGGCTCTTGGCCAGGCTGTCGATGCGGTCGATCACCGGTATGATCGGGATTCCGAACTTCAGTGCGAACTCGAAGTCGCGCTCGTCGTGGGCCGGCACGGCCATGATGGCGCCGGTTCCGTAGCCCATCATTACATAGTCGGCGATCCAGATCGGTATGCGGCGGTCGTTGACCGGGTTGATCGCGTAGGCGCCGGTGAAAACGCCTGTTTTCTCGCGCTCCGTGGATTGGCGCTCGATAGCGCTGGTCCGCTGCGTGACTCTGCGATACTGATCAACCTCGGCGCGCTTGTCCGGGGTTGTGAGCTTCTCGACGAGCGGATGCTCCGGAGCGAGAACCATGAACGTCGCGCCCCAGAGAGTGTCCGGCCGGGTGGTGTAGACGACGATCTCGTCGCCCTGTTCACTGGTGAACGTTACCTCAGCTCCTTCGCTGCGCCCGATCCAGTTTTTCTGCATCAACTTGATCGACTCCGGCCAATCGATGGTATCCAGGTCGTCGATCAGCCTGTCGGCGTAGTCGGTTATCTTGAAGAACCACTGGGGCAGGTCTTTCTTCTCGATGAACGAGCTGCACCGCCAGCACCTGCCGTCTTTGACCTCTTCGTTCGCGAGCACGGTTGCGCAGGAAGGGCACCAGTTCGCCGGGGCCATCGACCGATACGCCAGCCCGCGCTTGTAAAGCAGTAGAAAGATCCATTGTGTCCACTTATAATACTCGGGCTGGCTGGAGTTGATCTCGCGGGACCAGTCGTAGCCGATTCCGATCAGATCCATCTGCCGCTTGTAGGTGGCTATGTACTCCGGGACGGTGCGCTTGGGATGGCTCTTTTGTTTGATGGCCTCGTTCTCGGCAGGCAGACCGAACGCGTCCCAGCCCATAGGGTGCAGAACGTTGTAGCCCTTCATCCGCCGGTATCGGCACGCGACGTCGGTGGGAATATAGTTCCGGCAGTGACCTACCGAGAGCCCTGCGCCGCTGGGGTAGGGGAAGAAGTCCAGCCCATAGAACTTGGGCTTGTCCGTGGTGTTGAGAGTACGAAAAAGGTCCGCCTCTTTCCACCTTGCCTGCCATTTCTTCTCTATCCGGGCGAAGTCATACTTGCGCTCTGCCATTGTTCACCGTCCGGTTGTCTTGATCGTGACGAGAGGTCTCAGCATGCCCGTTCACACAACTAAAATAGCAGACGGAACCGCTCCGATTCCGAGTGAGCTGGGTCCCGGTTGCCGACGAGTTGTGGGGCTCGCTGAACTCGATTATAGATTGCAGGGGTAGGGGTGTCAAGGAAGCGCCCGGCGGGGCCATTCTTCCTGGAGTGCGTAAAGCAAACCTGGAGTGGGCAAAGTGAGATGTTTTAGGCACATGTCGCCCGGCGGGCGCGTTGAACGCATTCGGCGCACAGTGTGCAAAGTAAAATGCTTTCGGTATGTATCTCTTTCCCTTGACGGGAGATGGTGGGAGTGAGGGTGAGGGTAATAGACTCCCTCCGCCTGCTGCGGGAACTCAGCGCCGTGCATGCTTGCTGGTTTTGTCGCCCAAGTTGTCTCCGCGGCATAGGAACAAGCTTCGTTGCAGGGACTGCACAACTCCCTCTCCTGTCGGCAGAAAACAAAGCTCCCTCTCCTGTCAGGAGAGGGTCGGAGTGAGGCGCGACGGATGCAGGCCCTGCTTCCTGCTCAGAATGGCCTTCCCAAAGAACTGAGCTGGACTTGGCGAGTTACACCACCCTGGCTGCCGGATCTGGGCGACCCACAAGCCAGGGCCGGAACCGGCCTTGGACTGCCGCGCGCGAGATTCTTTCGTTTCGTCAACTCGTTTGCTAAATCAGAGCCCGGACTCTCAGATTCGCAATTGTTGGCGCAAAAACACGAGCGCCTCCTGAATCACCTGGTCCCACAGAGCCCAAGAGTGGTCCCCAGGGCGTTCGGAGTAGTGATGAGGAATGCCGAGCGTCTGAAAGTGCTCGTGCGTGGTGCGGTTGTGCTCTATCAGAAAGTCTTCAGTCCCGCAGTCGAACCAAAGGGCTGGCCGAAGGGCCGGATCAACCGACTCGGCCAATCTCCAAATATCCTCCGACTCAGGCACTTGTTCTCCGAAGATCAGGCGCATTTCTCGGTCCCGGACCTCGTTGACGGTGCTCAAGCGCTCGCCGATCCTGAGCGCTCCGGAGAGGCTCACCGCCGCGGAGAACATATCCGGGTGCTTGAGCGCAAGCTTGAACGCGCCGTATCCGCCCATCGAGAGACCGGCGACCGCCCTGCCGTCGCGGCAGGCTCTTGTCGGGAAAGTTGCGTCCACAAACCCGACCAGATCATCGATGATGAACCTCTCAAACGCGAATGTCGGAATGTCCACTGCGTTCGTATACCACCCGCGTTCACAGTCCGGCATTACGACGATGAGCGGCATTCCCGCAACATAACGCTCGATGCTCGTGCGGCGAACCCAGGTAGTGTGGTCATCTGAGAGCCCGTGCAAGAGATACAGCACTGGAAACGGCCCGGCCGTCTTCTCCGGCACAATCGCCATAAACGAGGTCATCCTCTGGAGGGCGTTCTGGGCAGACAGTCTGATCTCGCATAATGCCAACGATCCTTACCTCCAACCGTTCATTGAGCCTGAGTCCTTGAGGTGCTTGCTTTGGGACGTAGACCCGGCGTTTTCGGCAATTCAATGCCCCTCAACTGAGCCGGGCAAATCGCCGAAAAGGCGCCTGTCGTAGCAGCCCGGCTATCTCGCCCGCAGCGCCTTCATGCAGGCGTTTAGGTACCCGTAGCTTTCAGCGGCAATTATTGCGACCTGCGGCAGATCGAGATCATTTGCCCCGATCACCTCCAGGCACACAGGGCCCGAGTAGCCTCCATCAACCATCACCCGGCAATATGCAGGCAGATCTATGTCGCCGCGGCCGCACGCCTGGTCCGCGGGTGCGCCCGGGGAGGGACCGCGGCCTTTACAGTCGCGGATGTGGATATGTCTCGTGCGCGACAATACCGGCCTGAGCGCCTCCGCCGGTTCTTCACCGGCGCGGTAGATGTGGCTTGGGTCCATATCGATGCCGAATGCAGGGTTCGTGATCTTCTCGAGTGCACGCAGGGTGGTCGGCGTGTTGTAAATGCATGCGCCCACGTGCGCCTTGCAGCAGAGGGTGACTCCGAATTGGGCCGCTTGTTCCGCCATCTTCGCCATCAGGTCGGTCTGCCGCTGGAAGTCCTCCTCGACGTCGCTTCTTCCGCCGGGACCGATGTTGACGACCGGAATGCTGAGCTCGGCGCCAGCCTCAAAAGCTTTCAGGAGTCGCTCCTCATCGAGAGCCGCTTCCTCCATAGACAGAAGCTCCAGGCCTTTATCGGACACTATCTGTTTGATCTCCCGAGCCTGCTCGCGCCATCTGTCAAGGTCTAGGTGTTCGCACATTCCTTTGATCGCCGATATCTCAATGCCGTCGTATCCGGCCAGTGCGATGTACTTCGCAGCAGTAGCGAAGTCGAACCCACCAAAGAGAACGCTGTTGACCCCGAGTTTTATCAAGTGATACCTCCAGACGCTGGCATAGCCGGGGCGAGAGACGCCGGTGGAGCCAGGAGATTTCGAGAGAGCCGCGTGACCTCCGATTGCAGGGTTCGGCCTTTCAACGCCGGGAACCTTCCTCGCGTTGAAGGAGACGGAGGCTGTTGTGATAGAAGCAGACCGGACGTTCTCGGCGATTCGACGCTCCTCTGCTAAGCGGGAGAATCGCCGGAAGTGCGCCCGTAGCAACAGCCTGAAGGAGACAGGGGCCCAATCGGGTAAAGAGAGTTTGTGCACACTGAACTCAGACGCATTTTCGATCTCAGCATAAAGGCACTGGAAGCTGATCCCCGGGTAGTGTCCGGTCTCAACTTGGTCTCGGTTGGATAGGCTCGTGAGGACGGGTTCTCGGACGTCGACCCCGTCTTTGTCGTTTGCGACGAGGAGTTCGACTCTGCGGAAAAGTGACGCTGAGCATTAATAATCCTAATCGCTGAAAACGAGGCATTCGAATATGGATCAATCCGAACTTGACATACTGCGGCACTCGACGGCACACGTGATGGCGCACGCGGTGCGCAACCTCTTCCCCGGGGTGAAGATCGCAATCGGCCCATCCATCGAGGACGGTTTCTACTATGACTTCGACGTCCCGAACCCGTTCACTCCGGATGACCTGGATCGAATCGATGCCGAGATGCGCAGGATAATAGAAGCGGGCAATCCGTTTGTGCGCAGAGAGATCTCGCGTCAGGAGGCGCTCGATCTGTTCAAGGACGAGCCTTACAAGCTCGAGCTCATTGAGGAGCTGCCCGAAGACGAGGTGATCTCTGTATACGAGGAGGACGGGTTCGTAGACCTGTGCCGGGGCCCACACCTCGCCAACACTCGGGAGGTCAAGGCGTTCAAGCTGCTCTCCGTCGCCGGGGCATACTGGCGGGGGGACGAGCGCAACCCTATGCTGCAGCGCATCTACGGCACGGCCTTTTTTACCCAGGAAGAACTCGACGATTACCTCCGACGGCTCGAGGAGGCTGAGCGCCGGGACCACAGGCGGCTGGGAAGAGACTTGGATCTTTTCTCAATCCACGACGAGGCCGGACCGGGCCTTGTGCATTGGCACCCGAAGGGCGCATTGTTGAGAAAGCTTATCGAGGACTTCTGGCGCGATGAACATCTAGCAAACGGATACGAGCTGATCATGACCCCACACATCGCGCGCCGTGCCCTTTGGGAGACCAGCGGCCATACCGAGTTCTTTACTGAGAACATGTATGAGCCGATGAACGTGGATGGCATCCCGTACCTGATCAAGCCGATGAACTGCCCGTTCCATCTGCTGATCTATAAGACCCGGGTGCGCAGCTATCGGGAGCTGCCTATAAGGTGGGCCGAATTGGGGACAGTGTATCGGTATGAGCGATCCGGTGTTCTCCATGGCTTGCTGCGAGTTCGGGGCTTCACACAGGATGACGCACACATCCTCTGCACTCGTGAGCAGCTTGACGTCGAGACCAGACGCGTAATCAACTTCGTGATGAAGATGCTGCGTCGGTTCGGTTTCGAGGACTATCATGTCTACCTCTCCACGAAGCCGGAACATCACGTTGGCTCGGATGAAGTGTGGGAGGAGGCCACCGCAGCGCTGCGCGCCTCACTTGAGGACGAAGGCCTGAACTACGATGTTGACGAAGGTGGGGGCGCTTTCTACGGCCCTAAGATAGACGTGAAGATCAGAGACGCCATAGGGCGAGAGTGGCAGTGCAGCACGATCCAGGTCGATTTCAACGAGCCGGAGCGGTTCGACATCACCTATATCGGACAGGACAACGCTGCCCACAGGCCGATTATGATCCACCGCGCGCTGCTCGGGTCTATGGAGCGGTTCGTCGCCGTGCTCATCGAACACTACGCCGGCGCGTTCCCGCTCTGGCTTGCGCCCGTGCAGGTGGTGGTCCTTCCAATAGCGGACCGCCACGTGCCCTATGCGGAGAGCGTGGCGTCGGAACTCAAAGCGGCCGGCTTTCGTGTTCAGGTCGACGACCGCAACGAGAAGACCGGTTTCAAGATTCGCGAGGCGCAGCTTCAGAAAATACCGTATATGCTGATTGTTGGCGACCGCGAGCAAGAAGCCGGGGCAGTCTCCGTTCGCACGCGCTCGGAGGGCGATCGGGGCACAATGCTCCTCGGCGAGCTTGTTGATCAACTGAAGCGTGAGACTCCATAAGCCAGGCTGTTGCCACGGGCCCTTTTTCGGCGATGTTCCCGCCTGGTTGAGGAATGTCGAGTCGCCGAAAGCGCCGGGTTTGCGTTCCATCGCAACGACCCGGCAGCTGCACGGCGAAATCGGCCTGCTAGCAGTAAACGAGAAACACCGATCCGGGAGGCACATTTGAAGATAAACGGCATTGAGCTCAAGCCGGAGGTGAACCCGGCAGTTCTGGACACGTTCACGTGGGATATCTCGGCGGCGGCGGAGGAGTCGCGCAAGCTCGAGGCTTTCCTTATGCAGTGTGCCATCGCAGTAGGAACAGCACACTGTGCGGGCTGTCTGCGAGGCGAGCTCGTCGATACACAGGCGGTCCTCGAATCGGCTGTCCTTCAGGATGGCACGGGCTATTTCCTTGTCAACCTGTCTGACGGCCAGAAACTACTGGCGGCTGTCTCGCCGAAAGGGGTAGAGGTTCCGGGTGAGCCGGTCGCAAGCTACGCCGGTGGGAAAGTAGCGCTGTTGCCGGTGAACACCGAGACGGTCAAATGGTACGTGACGCGTGTCGCGCCGCGCTTCTCGCCCCGGGCTTTCGGCAGCCAGCCCCGCTTGGGTATCGGGGGACGGCAGACGGTCACCGTTTGGCCGGGCATAATAAAGGGGCTAGAGACAATCGGCGGGCCAGCCGAGACAATCCAGAACTCAGCCTATCGCGAGCTCGCCCCGATGGAGATGATTCTTTCGCCGCCGGGCGAGGAAGTGACTTACCTGCCGGGTCACGGAAGCCTGAATATCGGCCATACAGGGTCCAGCATCGAGGGGTTCTGGCTGGCGGGCGTGGTCTCACACATCGAGAACGGCTGCGCCGAGCCGTACGGCGCGGACCTCGATCACGTGCCCGTGAAGGCCGCAGGAGAAGCCGGGCTCTCAAAAGCCAGGCGTCTCATCGACTGCGGGCGGCATTTCACGTTCTTCACCCTTGACACCTCGGCACTGTTCGACTTCTCGACCGACGATCTTTCGAGCCGATACGACGCCGCAATCGACGCAGCTGCGGCCATTTTCGATTACATTCGCTCGATCAAGAGGGGTGAGGCTTTCGACTTCGAGTTCTCGCTGGACGAGGGACCGGGACTCACGCAGCCGCAAGAGCTCGAGTATGTGCTCAAGAGGTTGACAGACAGCGGCGTTACGGTAAACTTCATTGCGCCGAATGTCGGTTTTGAGAAAAGGCTCGATTACCGGTTGCCCGACGGCGTGGCCGGGCTCGAAGCCCGCGTTCGTGAGATGAGCCGCATTGCTTCCGGTTACGGGGCACTGCTCGACTTTCATTCAGGTTCCGACAAGAGCCCGGAAACATACCGCGCCATCTCTCGCGCGTGCGACGGCAGACTCAAGCTGAAAGTTTCAGGCAAGCT
>JBMFPI010000024.1:0-17324 GCA_049969195.1 Armatimonadota bacterium | reverse complement strand
GGTATACCCGGCGTCTCAGCCTCAGAATAGAGATCACGCGTGACGGCGTCCTTGCAGGCGCTGCTTGCGCAGCAGCTTGTTTGCCTGCCCCCGGCAGCCTCTGCCGCCAGCCGACCGTACTCCTGCTTGACGTGCGTCTTGATGTCTTTTGCGTCAGATTCGCTGCTTCCGCAGCACCCGTGCGTGATGTCAGCCATTTGTAAACCTCATCTGTGCTCGTTTCGGTAGTCTTCTATGCCGCTCGTCCTGGGGAGACACTGATATTATTGTGATAGTAACGCAAACCCAGCGTTTCCGAGCGATCCGGCGCTGCTGAATCAGGCGGGAGAATCGCCCAAAACGCGGCTATCGGAACAGCCTGAGGCATTGGTTGCCCGAACTGAAGACGCGGCCGCGAGGCAAACAATCTCGGATAAGAACGCGAGCGCTCTTCCCTGTAGCGCGTCAAGATTGAGGGAGTAGTATATCCATTGGCCCTTTCTGCGCGCCTTCACAAGCCCGGCTTGCTTGAGCCTGCCCATGTGGTGCGACACGGCGGGCTGGTTTGCACCGATCTTCTCCACGATCCGGCAAACGCAGGTCTCTCCGTTGCGCGCCAGCAGTTCAATTATGCGCAGCCTTGTCGGATCGCCAAGCGCTTTGAAAAGCTCCTCCATCGGACTCCATCAGCATATCTGTATTGATACATATACTATACGGTCTTGCTGCCGCGTCGGTCAAGCTGCCTTGGGGGACCGTATCGGTGCAGTGTTGCGGGCGCAAAGACTACGGAGCGCGTCGTCCTGAATTTGGTTCAGGATCTATCCCTGCAACACCTGAGTGATGGATCTGCCCCCTCACCCCAACCCTCTCCCGCAAGGGGAGAGGGAGTTTTGTGCGGCGCCAACTCAAACCGGGCGCACTGTTTAGAGCGGGGAAAACTCGGCCATTCCCGCAACATACAACACGGCGGTTTCCGCAGCATACGAGAGCGCGTCAGGGCCAGGGTAGCATACCTCGGCTCATCCTAATACCACGAACGCCCACCGAAGTGTTGCAAAAAGGGGTGCGCAAGACGCGCCTGCTTGCCGACAATCCCGAATGATAGACCGGTTCACCAGGTCGTAGTGATAGAACGCAAGCCGACTGTGGCGATTCGACGCCGTCCAGTCCAAGCTGGAGAATCGCCGATAACGCATCTATCGCAACTGCCTGCCGGCTCAGAGGAGGAAGGCGGTATGGGATTGAGCTGGATGGATGAACTGTGGGCCGAGAGGCTCGATACCCCGGATGACCCGCTCGGGGCTTTCTATTGTCCCTACACCAATGCGCCCATATGTCCCGTAGTTGCCAAAGGCTGGAGGCCGCAACAGCTCTGCCGGGATCTGGACTGCGAGCAGCTCAGGTTCGTTGACCCGAAACGCAGACGGCACAGACACACAAGCTGAGCCGAATCACTCCCGCCCTCCCAGGCGGGACGCCTGAACTTGCCGCGCGGCTCGAGGGCGATAAGCTCAGTCGATAGTGGTGATGCTTATGACCCTGTCGAGCCAGATTTCTTCCATGTCACCCAGCAGGCAGGCACCGTATATCGGGACGAACGCAACGTCGTGAACGTGTAGCGACCTGGTATGGAGGTCGCCGTGCCGGTCCCGATAGGTGACGGCTACATTTCTGCCCAGAAACTGTTTGGCTTCCTGGATGTACATTTCGCACGCCCCCCTACCGCACCTGATCTTCAGGCGCTACCTGTCCCGGCCCGCGTCATTTTGGGCAGGTGTCCGATAGTCTGTAGACGCGCAGAGCCGGGCCGCCAAAGCCGAATTGCCACTGAACAGAAACCGGCGCGCGTTCCCGGCCCACATCTCGAAGGCCCTCAACAGGACGACTTCTTATCGCCGCCAGTGCCTCGTCAGCAGCAACTCCTACTCCAGCAGCCCGACCGACGTGCCGGCCCCGGCTTCGTCAACCGGTCCTCGGACCGATCGCCATCCCCTCCAGCCGGCTCGGTGCCGACGGGTTCGCGACCCCGGTTTCCCGAGGTCTGCCCCTTTCGGCCGTTGCGCTTCAATATGGTTGTGCCGCGTCAAGGGAAACCGGCGCGCTGTAGGGAATACCGGTTTTGGGAGGCGGAAGACGACTGATGCGCATACTCTTTCTGGATATCGACACGCTTCGCCCGGACCACCTGGGCTGTTACGGCTACCACAGGAAAACCTCGCCGAACATAGATGCGATCGCCAGGCAGAGTGTGCTGTTCACCAACTGTTACTGCTCCGATGCGCCCTGTCTGCCGTCGCGAGCGTCGCTAATGACCGGGCGTTTCGGGATACACACCGGGATCGTCGGCCACGGAGGGACCGCTGCGGACCTGCGCCCCGAGGGGCCGTCCCGTCAGTTCAAGAGCATGCTCTCCACGGACAGCATCGCGGGCTTTCTCAGATCGGCAGGGTTCAGGACGGTAGCCGTTAGTCCGTTCGCCGAGCGTCACGGGGCCTGGTGGTTCTGCGCGGGTTTCCACGAGCTCTACGACACCGGAGGGTCGGGGCTGGAGCCCGCCGAGCGGGTAACACCGACGGTGCTGAAATGGATAGAGACGAACGCTGGGGAGGACAACTGGCTCCTTTACGTCAACTACTGGGACGCTCACACGCCTTATCGCACGCCGGATGAGTTTGCAAAACGGTTTGCTAACGACCCTCTTCCGGATTGGCCCACACAGGAGGCAATCGACCGACATCGGGCCCAGCCGGGCCTGCGCGGTCCGAGGGAGATCAGCCTCTACTACAAGATCAACCCCAAGTCTGACAAGGACCTGCCTGAGCTGCGGGATCTGAACGACCTGCGCAGGATAATCGACGGTTACGACGCGGGTATCCTTTACACTGACATCCACATCGGCATGCTTCTCGAGGCGCTCGACGGGCAAGGGGTGATGGACGACCTCGCGGTTATCATCAGCTCGGACCACGGGGAGTGTTTCGGTGAAATGAGGACTTATACCGAACACGGCACCGCCGACTACGTCACTACGAGAATACCACTGATCATCCGCTGGCCGGGAGGCAAGCGGGGACACGTCGATAATGGCCTGCACTACAACCTCGACCTTGCGCCTACCCTTGCTGAGTTGCTCGACAAAGAGCCGATGTCGCGCTGGGATGGGCGCAGCTACGCGAACGCGATAACCGACGGATCAGACTGCGGCCGGGAGCATCTGGTGGTCAGCGAGTGCGCGCACACGTGCCAGCGCGGAGTGCGGTTTGGGCCGTGGATGTATATTCGCACCTACCACGACTATTACCACCTCTACCCCGACGAGATGCTCTTCAACATAGAGATCGACCCGCACGAGGACAATGACGTCGCGTCGCAACACCCGGAAGTGTGCTGGCAGGCCGCGCACTATCTGGCCGATTGGCACGTGAGCATGATGGCCTCAATGCCTTATGAGGAGGACCCGCTTTGGACGGTAATGAAAGAGGGCGGGCCTTACCACTGCCGCGGCCTTTTGCCGGACTACTGCCGCGTTCTGGAGCAGACCGGCCGGGCGTGGGCGATACCGGAACTGAAGCGCAGACATCCGAGAGAGTTCGAGCTGTAGCTGCCGGCGGCTACTTGCCGTGTGGGGCTGACCCGTCGGGGCCGACAATGGCAAGCTGCGTCGAGAACGTGCACTTGCGGTCGCCCAGCTCGGTGCTGACCTCGCCGAAGAAAGCTAGATACCCCTTTTTCGGAGGAGCGAGCTCGGCGGAAAACCCCTGAGCGGACGCAGTCATCGGCGCGGATTCCCACCTGGCTTTCTGGAAATCGAGGGTCTCTGACGTAGTAGTCCACAAGATGGCCGTGGCATCCTTGCAGTCCGTTGTGGTCTCCAGCTTGCAAGAGTCCTTGCCGAGGGTTTGCTTCCAGCTAATCTCCGGCAGCCGCGCGCCGGATGCTACAGCGCGGACGAAGCCCGCGGCTGTGTTGATAATCTTGAGTCCCCCAGCAACGTCTCCGGCCAAACCATGCCCGGCATTCGGAACATACAAGACGAACTTTGGTCCCTTCAGGTCGTCGCAGTACAGGTTCAGGGCGTCCAGTGTCCAATAGGCGTCGTCTGTGCCGTTGATGATCAGCTTGGGGACCGTTATTCGATCGCGATAGGCCCACGGGTCCACGATGGCGGCTAACTGTTTTCCGCGATCCGTAGCCAGTGCGTCCTGCACGCCGAGTCTGGTGTAGTCGTCTATATTGTCACTGTACTTGCCCCAGAAAGCGATCTGGTGAGCCATCTGGGCGGAGAGGTTGAGGTTGTCGTAGACCATCGGAACGATCGCCTTCACGCGCCGCGTGTCGGCCGCGGCTGTAAGCCAGGTGGTCCATCCGCGCTTGGATGCGCCAGAAACGATGAACCCCTTTATCTCCTTGCCGAGCTCTGACTTTGAAAACGCCTGGATAGCGTCCATCGCCCGCACGACGGCCTTCGTCATCGGCAGTAACAACGGCCAGGTGTCATCGCCCGTCTCCAAGGCCTTGACGAACGTGTAGGCAATCAGCGCGTCCTCCGTTTTGCCCCCGAAAAGCGGCTGGTTCGGGATGCCGAACAGCGTAGCCACCGGACAGCCGGCGGCGGCAGCAAGAGTCTTCTGGAGCGCCGGCGATTTCTTGCCGGGGTGCCCACCGGTGACGGTCAAAACCGCGGTTTCGGGATAGTCGCACTTCGAGGGGACAACGAACTCGATTTCGTGAACCCAGGGGATCTGCTGCCAGGTCTGGCTGGTCATTCTGAGGAGGTAATCGGCGCCGGTGGGCGACTCGGTCTTCGACACTATCTCCCACCTAAACGACGGATCGGGCTGAGCAACGTAGCTCAGCAGATCTCCTGCCAGGCAAGCCGATGCCAGCGCTAGCCAGACCGTAATAACTGCTGCCGATTTTCTCCTGATCATCTCTCGGACCTATTCTTTCGCCCATTCCCAGGCGGATTTTCGCTCTTCCCACGGTGGGGGCTCGGGGATGCCGAACGCCTTGCGCTTGCGCTTGAGGTAGTAGAGGTAGTTCTCATACGTTACGTCCGGCGGGACCCGGTGGTCGACGTGTGGGATATAGCCGCCCTGCTCTACGAGAGGCGCGATCCGCTCTATTTCGCGGTCTATGGCGTCCTTTCCGGCGATGAGTTGAGTCTTGTCGACCCCGCCCTTCAGTCGAACTTCTCGCCCGAACTCGCTGCGAATCCAGTACGGGTCGGTTCCCCCGCGAATCTCAAGAGGAAACATGATATTCACGCCCCCCGCCAGCCAATGCTCCACGATAGAGTTGATGTTGCCGTCACAGTCGACGTAGGCGAACTCGCAGCCGTACTTATGGAGCAGGTCGGTTATCTTCTTGTAACGCGGCGTGAGCCATTTGCGGAAGAGCGCCGGCGAGATTATGGGGCCGTGGTTAAAGGCAATATCCTCCCAGATCGAGCACGCGTCGACCTTCACCTCCCTGAGTGCCCTCTCGATCAAACGGCACTGAAACTCGGCCAGGTAGTCGACCATTTCCTCGACCCATTCCGGCTGGTCCATACACGCAATCGCTATGTTTTCGAAGCCCATCCAGTTGCGGATGATGCCGAAGAGGCTACCGCCGGGAATGACTACCACGCGGTCGGCGTTTTGGACGGACTTCTTCCAGTTCTCCCAATCCTTCTCGGTTGGATAGCGGCGGCCGTCACTGGCATCAAGGCGCTTCTTGAACTCCTCCCAGTCCTCGCGCGTCTCGACAGGGAACCTGAGGTATTTGGGTATCGTGGTCCATAGGTCTTTCTGGACGATCTTCTTAACGCCGTCAGTGTCGATAATCGTGCGCGTGCGTTCGTCTTCTTCTAGCACCTGGTACTCGAACCCGGGGATGATGCCGCCGTTGATGGGTACGCCGATATAGGTCTCGAAGCCGAAAAAGATGTCGGCTTTCTGGAGGTCGTCAACGTATCTGGGTAGGCCCTGTTCGTGCCAGGCGGTGAGTGTCTCGCTCCAGTAGCCGAACTCCTGGTCGGGGACATGGTCGACCGGCTCATACCGCATGCACGCGAGCCAGCGCTCTCGGGAAGTCATACCTGCATACTCCTTGATGTGCGTAATCGATCAGACGCCGTTGCGGTAGGAGCCAGACCCAGTGTTTTCGGCGATTCGACGCTCCTCGATTAAGCGGGAGAATCGCCGGAAATGCGCCTCTCGCAACAGTGAGATCATGACTCAGGACAAAAAGCGGCGAGTTCCTTTCTGTCACTTCACCACCACATTCAGCCCTTCCTGCACATCGCCTGCGGACAGGTTTTCGATTTCCTTGGACCGGGTGAACCGGTTGCCCATGATGATCGCGGTGCGGACGTCTTTTCCAAGCCGGATGTCGGGGCGGTCGCTGCCGAACCGGCAGCCGGAGATAGTGAGGTCACCCGAGCGGGCGTCGATGGTGAACGGGTCTTCCTCCGCGCGGTGGTTGTGGAACGTGCACTGGTCCAGGCTGACCGTCTCTTTGCCCTCAATGACCGCCACGGCCGAGCACGGGCCCCAAAAGCTGCAGTTGGAAAGCTGAACCACGCCCTCATTGGTGGGCGCGACCGACATAAAGGCTTTGCCGCCTTTGCCGGCGACGAACTCGCCGTTGGTAATCAAAAGCCGCGGTAGCTGGGCGTTTTCGACGAGCAGTGCCACGTCGCACCAGTCCGCCCCTATACCTAGGAAGTTGCCGTTCACCGTGCCGTCGCTGCCGGCGTAGAACCGGTAGCCGACCTTTGCCCCGTAGCAGAATGTGTTGTGGACGTATTCCCAGTCGGTTCTAGCGAACTCGAAAGCGACCAGGTTTTCGAACAGAAACTTGCCCAGCACGGTCCAGTCGGCAGGCTTGTTCTCGCACTCGGCGCGCATCCAGTAGTGCGGGTTGAAGTGGACGTTTTCGATGCGGCCGATGTCCGTGCACCTGTCGATGTGAATCCCGACCTTCAATGGGCAGCCGTAGCAGTTGCGGATGTAATGAAGCTCGTTCCACTGGGTGCCGAAGTCGATGGCCTTGTAGGGGTTGACGAAGGTGCAGTCGATTACGCTGCAGTGCATCCCGCTGCCGCTGATGGTGTAAGGATACGGGACCACATCGGGCAGCCGCTGCTCGGGATAGAAGAACGTGATGCCCTTGACCGCGCTCGACGGGCTGAGCGTCACCGCTGCCGGGCCGTCCTCCTTGCCCTTGCCCGCATAGACTTCGATCACCGTACCCTTCTGGAGCATCGCGTGATGGGGAGCCTCCCACACTCCCGCGAGCGTCACTCCCTCCGGCACCGTGATCGGCTTGTCGAGCCGGAACCGCCCCACGCCCAGATCGACTCTGCCTCCGCCCCTCGCCGCGGCTGCGTCGAGTACTTTCTGGATTGCCTTCGAATCGTCCACCTTGCCGTTTCCTTTCGCTCCAAACGTCCTGGCGCCGACGCCGGCCTCGACTGCCGCCGAGAGCAGCACCCCGACCGCCAGCGCCGCCATGGTCTGCCTAGCTTTCATTGCCTCTCCTATGGTCCGTTCGTGAGTAGCCCTTCGGCGGCTGAGAGCGCGAGTCCTGCGGGTGCGTCTCCGGTGGTCCTTGACAAACCTCAAGAAGCCGAACATAATGCAGATAGAGTGAAGCGGGATGGCGTTGTATGGGACGAGCGGCCTTTGCTTGCATCATCATTGTTGTCTCTTGCGGCTGTCTGCCCGCCGGCGCCGCGGGCGGCTCTGATCCGCCGGGCATATTCGGCACGCCCTTCATGCTCCAACCAAACACGACGCTCGGCTCCGCCTACAGGGCGCAGGGGAACTACGGAACCGCGATAGCGTCCGGGAGCGGCGTCTTCTTGGCGGCGTGGGGCGACGGGCGAAACACCGCCGACAACTACGACTTCGGCACGGCGGTCTTCCAGGTAAGGCTCGGCCTGGGCCGCGTCCAGCCCGACGGGACGGTGCTCGACCCGGTCGGCAACCTGATCGCCGAGGGCATGGTCGGCCCGACAGCAATCGCCTGGAACGGACAGAGCTTCCTGGTCGTGACGGGGAACGCGCCGATCGTCGGAGTGACGCCGGCGGCCCACGGCTATCGCGTAGCGCCGACGGGCGAGTGCCTGAACCAGGCATTTGAGTTCGCGAGTGGCGAGATGCCCGCCGTGGCATCGAACGGCGACGGCTGGCTGGCCGTCTGCGCCAGGCTCGATAGCGGCACCCGGCACGTCTACGGCTTCCGGGTGGACTCGAACGGCCAGCTCCTGCCCGGCTCGCCGTTCCGATTGTGCAGCTTCGAGTCCGACCAGACCTGCCCTTCGGTGGCCTGGAACGGCACGCACTACGTCGTCGCGTTCCGCGACGAGCGCAGCGCCGCCACCTCCGGCTCCGACATCTACGCCCTACGCGTCGCTCCCGACGGGACGATCCTGGACCCTGACGGCTTCGCTGTCTGCACCGAGGCGGGCGACCAGGAGAAGACCGCTGCAGCAGCCGGCGGCTCGACGGTGCTCGTCGCCTGGGAGGACAAGCGCGGCGGCTCCGAAGCGGACATCTACGCGACCCCAATCACCGACTCGGGCGGCGTAGTCTACCCGAACGGCAGGCCGGTGTGCAGGGCCGCCGGAGACGACCTGAACCCGAAGATCGCCGGCGGCGCCAATGGCTGGATTGTGGTCTGGGAGGACAACCGCGCGGCTCCGAGCCAGATCTACCGCGCCCGCCTGGGGCCCGACGGCCGCGTGATCGAGCCCGACGGCGTGGCCGTGTATGCGTCGAGCAGCAAGCAAGTCGAACCGAGCCTGGCATTCGACGCGACCGAGTGCCTTGTGTGCTGGAGCGACAACCCGTCATCCATGATCCTAAACGAGGACGTGATCGCGCGCAGGTTCGACCTGGCCGGCCATCCGCTGGACGCTCAGCCATTCTCGATATGTCAGAGTGCGCCATATCAGCGCAGCATCCGGCTTGCGCGCACGCCGACGGCGTTCATGGCGGTGTTTCAGCAGTCCGACGGGCAGGAATACAACCCGGACCTCTACATCGCGCCTCTGGATGCTGATGGCAATATCACGCCCGCGGGCGAGATTCCGCTCAAGACGGACTCCGGATGGGACGTCGAGCCGGCGATTGCGTTCGACGGGACCAACTGCCTCGTCGCGTGGAAGAGCTCATTCGACGGCGTGCCCGAGAACTTCGATCTGCTCGCGGCCAGAGTGAGCTCGGCCGGCGCGATCCTGGACAGCCCGCCCATCACGGTGTGCTCCGCGCCGAGCTTGCAGCACAGCCTCCATGCGGCGTACGGAGCAGGCGTCTACCTGCTTGTCTGGACCGACCATCGCACCCCTGGGCACTGCCACATCTACGGAGCCCGAATACGACCAAACGGCACAGTCCTGGACCCGAACGGCTTCCTGATAAGCCCTGACACGGACAGCCAGTGGATGCCCGCTGTAGGAAGCGACGGATCGAAATTCCTTGTCACCTGGATGGAACACGACAGCATATTCGGCCGCCTCATCGATCCCGTTGACCCGGCCGCGAGCCCACCGCAGTTCGTGATCGAGGTGAGCGGCAGACCCCCCATGTTCCGCCAGAGCGCGGTCGCCTCGTCCGGGTCGGAGTACCTGGTCGTATCGAGCTTCTTCGCCACGGATGACTCAAACAGCCCGCTCCACATACGCGCCCGCAGGCTCGCACTCGACGGAACCCCCATCGACACAACGCCGATCTCGATATGCGACGACGCGCACGACAAGAACATGAGCCCGATCGTGTGTTGGAACGGCGAGAGCTACGTCATCGAGTGGCTCAGGTTCGCGGCCTGGCATCACAAGCTCCGCCTGGCCCGCGTGCTCCCGACCGGGGAGGTCCTCGAAGACGGCATTGTGATCCCCGGCGAGATGACCGACGACCCGGGCGGCCTTCTGATGTACGACAGCTCCATCTGCCCGGCCGCCGACGGAAGAGTGCTGATCGCGCACGAGGAGCTCCAGACACAACCCCCGTACGGCGTGGACAGAATCATGCAGTGCTGGTTCAACCCGCCGCAGGTCGTCCAGACCATTTCCGCCGCTCGCGTGCTGCCCGACGACACTCTCATTACGATCCCGGCCAAGCCCGTCAGCGCGGGCACCGAAGACCTCGGGCACGTATTTTACATCGAAGAGCCCGACCGCTCCAGCGGCATGCGCGTGCTGTGGTCGGCGGGAGAAGTGCCCCGAGGCAGCACGGCTGTCGTTTCCGGGCTGACGAAGACCGTCGGGGGAGAGCGACTGATCGAGGCGCAGGCGGTCAGTGTCGGCGCCTCACCCGGGAACGCGCTCCCGCCGCTGGGCCTCATCAACCGGTCCCTGGGCGGCACATCGCCGAACCCGATCGTGCCGCAGATCCCCGGTTCGTGCGGCGCGTACAACACCGGCCTGCTCGTTCGGACATGGGGAAGGGTCACGGCCGCCGGCGACGACTGGTTCTACGTTGATGACGGCTCCGCGCTCGACGACGGCTCAACCAATCTGGGCCTCAAGGTCACTCTCGCGGGCATCGTCGGACCGCCTTTCGCGTCGCCGCAGCCCGGCCACTACGTTCTCGTCACGGGCCTCAGCTCGTGCGAGGTCCCGGTCGGCTCAACCGACCCCGTCCGCCTGCTCAGGCCCAGGTGCGCCTCCGACATCTCCGACCTCGGCACGCCGTAACGAGGCTAATCCAGCCAGAACGCAAACACCCTTACGGCCTCCGATCCCCAGGTGGAGTCGAAGATCGCCCGCACGCCGTTGACCTCGGCGCCAATATCGACTCGCACGAGGCGCTGGTAGTTGCCCTGGACCTCGCGCCAGGGCTGCCACTCGCCTCCTGATCTGATCTCCACGCGGAAGTCGCGGACCATCGTCTCCGGCACGCCCGTGAGTGCCTTGTAGGGCCCGTGGTAGCTCATCGCAATCAGCTTGTCGAGAGAGCTGTCGAAGATGAACGTCGCGGTCCTGACCAACTGCGGCGCGTCCCAGGTGAACTCCACGCTGTCGCCGACCCTGCCGGTCCATGCGTGAAGGTCGTCGCCGACGGGCCGGTTCGTCCCGTCGAGCAGCGGCGTCGGGTCGCCGGAGGAGGCCCTCAGATTCGCCTTTGTCGTCAGATCAGAGAACCTCTGCTTGACCCACGGCAGATAAGCATCCTGTCGCAGAAGCGTCTGCTGCAGCTCGTCGAGGTAGCGCTTGCCGACCTCTCTCGGCGGGATCCTCTCTCGCACGGCTATGGCGGCGGCGGTCCCTACCGCCTGGCCCGTCACGGCCCCGGTGGCCTGGACGCGCGTTGAGCTCAAGGCAGCGTGAGTCCAGCTTGCGCATCGGCCGGCGAACATCAGGTTCTCTATATTCCTGGAGTACAGGCAGCGGTACGGAATCCCGTACGGGGACGGCGTCGGGTAGAACACGGTAGGTTCGCCCTTATGCCAGAACCCGCCGGGGTGGTGGTCGTCCATCGGCCAACCGCCGTAGCAGACTATGTCCTCGAAGCGCCCCTCGCTTTCGATATCGTTCTGCGTGAGTATGTGATCACCCACGTAGCGCCGGCTCTCGCGTTTGGCCGGCAGAAACTGGACCCAATCGAGCGCATAGTTGGCCGCGCCGTGATCGCCGTGGTTCTTGATGTGGTCCCACATACCGAAGACGATCCTGAGCAGCTCGTCGCGGACAGCCTCGGTGTCGGCGATGGAATCCTGCTCGCCGCCAAGTTCCAGCCACCAGTATCCCATCTCGATCCAGCCGTGGGACCTGTGGGGGAACGAGTCCTCGGTTGGAAAGTCGTAGGCCCAAGAGGGCGGCTCGAACGGCTGCGGAGATCCCATGTCTCGCGCCTGGAATAGGCAGGTCATGCCCATAGTTTTGCGGTCGGCCACCTCGGGCTGGTGAGATTCGTTGAACTCGCTGCGAGCTTCGCGTCCTACGCGGTATTCGGCACCGGTGAGCGGTGCGAGGATGCCGTCTCCGGAGCAGTCGGCGAAGATGTCGGCCTCGATGGTGTGGTAGGTATACGTCGTGAGCTGCCAGCCGGTGACGGACTTGACCCGATTCCCGTCTACCGCCGCGTCCAGCATTGAGCAGTTGAGGAAATGCGTCAAGCTCCCACCTGAGCTGCGGGAACTGTTGGGAATGCCGACCCCCGGCGCCCGCCCGGACCCGCGTCCGCGTACCATCGCCGGAGATTCCAGGAGCACCTTCTCGTAGAGGATCGTGTCCCAGATCGAGTAGCTTTTTTGCGGGTTGCGCTTGAGGTTCTCGAGGCGGATCTCCTCCAGTAAGCCGGTCTCGCGGACGTTGGGGATCTTGCCGTGCCGGTCGGCGCCGCATACGTGAACGCGCATCTCGCTGGAGGAGTTTCCGCCAAACACGGGCCTGTCCTGGACGATTGCCGTCTTCGCCCCGTTGCGTGCCGCGGCTATGGCGGCGCAAATCCCAGCCATTCCACCACCGATTACGCAGAAATCGAACCTGTGAGTAATCCTGTTCATATGCTCACCTCGGTCGGGTCGCCGTCGGGCTGTTGCGACAAGCGCGTGTTCGGCGACTCCCGACGCATCTCACCCTCACCCCCGCCTTCTCCCGCAAGGGGAGAGGAAGTGTTGCTCCGCGAGAGCACGCAGACTATCACCTCTCCCGAAAAGGGAGAGGCGGTTCTGACGGCTCGGGCCATCCCGCCCCGGCCCATTAGGGAATCGCCGAAAAGGCCGGCTTTGCGTTGTATCGTGACAAGCTCGGTCACCCTATGCCATTATCTGCCGGGCCAGGTCTTCCGCCTGCTGCATCAGGTCGGCCGTCGCCGCCGCATCGGTCGGCGCGCCAAGACCAAGTCCGCGGATGTTGTGCGTTTCGAACCCCATGAACTTGTAAAACCCCGCGTACTCGGGCCCGACATTGTAGCTCGAAGCATCAGCATCCCCCTGTGTTAGGACGAAAACCATCTTCTTGCCGGGAGCCAAGCGGCTGGCGTCCTGCCGATTATGGAAATCAGGCTTGAGATACGAGAACGTGCGGTCGATGAAACACTTGAGCTGTCCGGACACCTGCCCGAAGTATATCGGCGAGGCCAGAATTACTACATCCGCCTCCGCCACCGCCTCCAGCACGGGCTTCAGGTCGTCCTGGATGACGCAGGTCTCCGATCCGGACTTGCAGGCCATACACGAGTAGCAACCTTTGTAGTTGAGATCGTGCAGCTTGAATGTGAGCACCTGCGCGCCGAGCCGGCTCGCGGTATCTGCGATCCGCATTGCGATTGTCTCACTGTTTCCCTGCTTCCTCGGGCTGCCAAGGACACACACTACTTTCTTCATATGCTCCTCCAACGGGCTATAGCGGTTGGCACGTTTCCGGCGACGCTCCAGCCTGGGCGAGGAGCGCCGAATCGCCGAAATCGCTGGGTTTGCCTTCTGTTGCAATGACTTCGTACCTGCGATACGACGTTGGCACGATTATACCACCGTCGTGCTATAATGCTCCAGGTTTGCAGGAGTCTTCGGCTGTCGCGATAGGTGCGTTTTCGGCGATTCGGCTGCTTGGTTGAGTGGCGTCGAACGGCCGAAAGCGCCGGGTTTGCGTTCAATCACTACAGCCTCGAGAACCCCTGCACCAGGTCGTGGGTTGAGCATATGGGGGTTGGCCCGATGAACAGATTCGCCGCGCTGGTGTGCCTGTTTTTCCCGATAGCGACAACGCATGCAGGCGGCATATCGGTCGAGCAGAGGAATGTCGCGGGCTGCACGGTGCGTCTGGTGCGCGTTCCCCCGGACAGCTACAGGGTCAGGATTGGGCTGGCGCAGGGCCGTGTAGGGCTGACTGAGTCGCTCGCCGGCATCGCGAAGCGCTACGGCGCGGTTGCTGCAATCAACGGCTGTTTCTTCGACGCCTATGCGAAAGGCACGATCAAGTTTCCCTGGCACAACCTCATCAAAGGCGGCGAGGTCGTGCACATTGGCAACACCGGCACTACGGTGGTGATCGCTTACGGCATGGTACTCTCAACGGGTGGCGCGGGCAGTCTGATCGCGCGCGATGGCTGCGTTCTCGCGTACTGGCGCGGCGAAGCAGGAATTGCCCGCAGGTTCAAGCCCGATATGAAATGCTCGTACCGCGTGGAGTACGAGGGCACGTCGGACCCCCGGTTCTGGAGTGGGGTTTGTGAGGCGATAGGGTGCGGCGCCAGACTCCTCAAAGCGGACCAGGTCTGTTACAACCCGACGTCTGAGGGTTTCTCGCACGCCAAAATCCTCAGCGCCTCCGGCGCCCGCAGTGCGATTGGGACCACAAGGGATCGGCAGCTTCATTTGGTTGCTACAAACTGCACTGTTCGCAAGCTCGCGGACGTAATGACAGCGCTCGGCGCGTACGACGCAATGAACCTCGACGGCGGGATCTCTTGTGGGCTTTACGGAAAGGGCTAGACGCTAGTAATACCCGGCAGACCCGTCAGCAGTGCGGTTGTGGTTGTCGGGAGATAGGGGTTGCGAACTGTGGCGAAGGTAGATATCCTCTCAGTTGGTGCGCACGCTGGGGATGCGGAGATCGCCTCCGGTATCGCGCTTGCAAACGCGGTGAACTCGGGCAAGAAGGTGGCGATGTGCCACCTTACCCTGGGAGAAAAAGGACACCCCAACATGACGCCCCGCGACTACGCGGAGCTCAAACGTGAGGAGGCCGTCGACGCCGCCGAGGTCCTGGACGCCGAACTCTACATCCTTGGCTACCTGGACGGCGAGCTGCCGGTCAACGAAGAGGTCAAACATGCTATCGCCGACGTAATCCGGGACTGCCGCCCGGAAGTCATCATCACCCACTACGCCGCATCAATCCACAAAGACCACGTCGCCTGCCACGAGAACGTCCCCGATGCGATCTTCTACGCCGCACTCAAGGCGTTCGAGACCGACAAGCAGCCGCACTTCGTCCGCACGCTCTACTTCGCGGAGAACTGGGAGGACAAAGAGGACTTCGTGCCTGAAGTTATACTTGAGGTTAATGAAGGGGATCTCGAACTGTGGAGGAAGGCGGTTCAGTGCTATTCTCTCTTCCGGGGCGAGGTCGTGACCTTTCCCTACGTGGAATACTACGAGAAGCTCGCGCGCTTGCGTGGGATCGAGAACCATATGCCGTACGCCGTCGCGTTCTCCCTGCCCTCAGGCGCCCGGAGGCGGCGGATAACGAGTCTGCTATAGCCCGGAACGATCGTCAGCCCGGGGACTCCTGCTGTCCTGGGCCGCCGCCCAGAATCCGCACGCACACCGTCAGAGGGCCGAGGCTATCGTGAATGCTGCGGGCCGGGCAGGCCGTTGGGACAGGCGTGTTTCCGGCAACTTTCCCGCTCAGGTAAGGGGCGTCGAATAGCCGAAAAGGCCGGCTTTGGGTTCTATCGCGAGGACCCTCGGGGGAAAGTTTGATATGACGATTCTGACTGATTTGCTTCAGCGGCCTGGATCTCGCTCGGCCGCGCGATTCATCCTTCTGCTATTCGCGGTATGCCTTGCGGCCGCCGGCTGCGGGAAGAGGAAAAGCGACGTCACTACGATCAGGTTCGCCTCCTGGGGGAACGAAGTTGAGGAAAAAAACCTGAGGGCGCTGATCACCGAGTTCGAGAAGCGGCATCCGAAGATCAAGGTCGAGATCGAGATCACGCCGTGGGCCAGGATGTTCGACAAGCTTATGATATCGAGCGCGGGAGGCCGCCCGCCGGACGTGACGCGCGTTTCCTCGGAGTGGTTCCCGCCGATCGTGGCCAAGGGCCTGCTTGAGCCACTGGACAAATACGTCAGACGAGACCGCTACGACCTGGACGACTTCTACCCCGAGGCTCTTAACGGGTGGGGCCGTTACAAAGGCGTCCTCTACGAGATTCCGACCGACATCGACATCTACGCGATGTACTACAACAAGGACATGTTCGATAAGGCCGGTCTGCCGTATCCAGACTGGTCGTGGGATTGGGACAAGTTGCTTGAAGTTGCCAGGAAGCTTACGAAGGACCTGAACGGCGATGGGGTGCTTGACCAGTGGGGGTGCGCGACCAGCGTCTGGTGGGAAGACTACGTCTGGCAATCGGGCGGGGAGATCGTCTCGGAAGACGGCAACAAGTGCCTGCTGGACCGCCCGGAGGCCTACAGGGGTCTGCAGTTTATGAGCGACCTGATTAACAAGTATCACGTCGCTCCAAACGCTCAGGAGGCGGCCAACCTGGGATCGATGAAGCTGTTCACTACGGGCAAGATCGGCATGCTCGTCTCCGGGAGCTGGGCGGCAGAGCTCATATTCAAGAACGAGATCAAGGACTTCACATACGACGTCGGCCCCATAGTGAAAGGTCCCAAGCGGCGGGCAACATTCATCGGCGGCGCGGCATATGCAATCCTCAGGCGTTCGCGACACAAAGACGAGGCGTGGGAGCTGGTCAAGTGGATGACGGGCAAGGAATATCAGAGAAGCGCCGCGATACGCTCGCAGATCATTCCTAGCCGACGCTCCGTGGCCGAGTCGGGCGCGTATCTCACGCTCAACGCCCCTCCTAAGAGGCGCAAGGTCTTCCTGGATATGATCCCCTATGGCCACCCGCGCCCGCACGTCTCCTGCGCGCCGGAGATGTTTCAGATTATCTCAAGCGAGCTCGACCTGGTGCGTTTGGGGAAGGTCTCCGCTAGAGAAGCCTGCCTCAAGATTACGCCGGTGGTTGATCAGTTGCTCAGGCACAGGGAATGATAGCGCAGTCGCGCGGGTTTGTGTTCCCGGGCTTTCATACAGGGGCCGCTGCGCAAGAAGCGTTTTCGGCGATTCCCCCGCTTAATTTAGGGGCCTCGAATGGGCGAAAACGCCGAGTCTGCATTGTATCGCGATAACCTTGTGTACGACGGTAGCGTCAAGTCTTGTGTGTAAATTGCTTTGGCCGGTAGGCGGCATCCCAGTTTCGGTTTTGGTATGTAAGGATCGCATATAGCATCCTGTCGACGCTCTTGCGGTTGGTGAAGCAGGAGATGGATCTGGTTCTCCTGCGCACTTCTCGGAAGACTCTTTCTATGGGATTGGTGGTCCTGACGCTCTTCTGGAATTGCTCTGGCACGCCGAAGAACTCCATCATCTCCTCGATGTCTGCCTCCAGGCAGGCGACAGCCTTGGGTTCTATTTGATTCCATTTGTCGCGCCAAGCTCTGAACCTCTTTGCCGCCTCGGTGCGGTTCGGGGCCAGGTAGATCAACTTCGCCCCGTCCAAGCAGGCCTTCTCGTTGCGCTTCCTAAGCTTGTTGGCGACATTCCTGAGCTTGTGCACCCAGCAGCGTTGACGCGGCACGTGCGGCCAGACGCTCTCCACAGCCGCGAT
>JBMFPI010000023.1:0-17548 GCA_049969195.1 Armatimonadota bacterium | reverse complement strand
AATCCCATCCTACACTGCCGCTCGACCAAGTCGCGCCATCGTAGCTTCTGTCAAGGTGGGGGCGGTTTGACGCTTACCCTTGAACTCGATTCAGGATCCATTCCTTCCGTGCTTGGATGCTGAAACAAGTTCAGCATAACGTGATTCGCGGGGATCTGAAGTGTTTCTTAGGGGGCAAGGCTATTGACAGGCCGCGGCGCGCGCGATAGAATTAACTCGCCGCGGGGACGTGGCGGAATGGCAGACGCGCTTGGTTGAGGGCCAAGTGAGCATAACGCTCGTGTGAGTTCAACTCTCACCGTCCCCACCACTTCCCATCTTGTGTCCCATTCTGAGCTCTTGCACACGGCGCGGGGTTGTTGCAACAGAACGCAAACCCGGCGTTTTTCGGCATTCGAGGCTCCTTGACTAAGCAGGAGGGTCGCCGAAAACTCGCCTGTCGGAACAGCCTGAGCCAATCCTCCTCTCGCCCCAGGCGTATCAGCTCAGTGTTGCGGGCGCAAACTCCGGGGACCCCTCATCCTGGACTCGATTCAGGATCCATCCCTTCGGCGCTGGGAGCTGAACCAGGTCCACCTTGACGTGATTCCCGCCAAACTGGACTGTCTCGCCTGGTTGAGTGACTTCCCTCTGCGCGTTCGCCCGGTTATAATGTTCCTCGGCAAGAACGGGCTTCCAGGGCATATCAGATCGGAGCAAAGGCGCAGGCCGATGACCATTCGCAGATTCTTCCAGGTGGTATGGGCGCTGTTTTTCGTGCTGGTATTGGCGATCGGGGTTCTGGCGGCGCTCCTTTATGTCAACGAGGAGAACCTGACAACCAGCCAGAAGGTCCGCTTCGAGTCGTATCTGTTGGCGGACGAACTGCGCCAGAGCTCGGACGACCTGACACGCTTTGTGCGGACGTATGTCGTCACCGGCGACCCGAAATACAGGAAGTACTACTGGGACGTGCTGGCGATTCGAAACGGAGTAAAGCCTAGACCTCTGCACTACAATCGCATCTACTGGGATTTTGTCGCGGCCGGGCTGCCTGTGCCCTGGCCGGCGACAGAGGCGATATCGCTACAAGCCAGAATGAGCCGGCTCGGGTTTACCGACGCGGAATTCCACAAGCTCAATGAAGCTCAGCGGAACTCTGATGCATTGATTCGTAGAGAAAACGCCGCAATGCACGCAATGGAGGGTCTGTACGACGACGGAACAGGCCATTTTCGCAAGCGTGGAAAACCCAACCAGGCCCTGGCTATCAGGCTCGTGCACGATGCCGCTTACCAGCGTGAGAAGGCCAGAGTCATGAAACCCATAGATGACTTCTTCGCCATGCTGGATGCAAGAACAGCTTCCACAATGGACGCCTACGCTAAGAGAGGCTTCCGCTACCTTGAATTCATAATTGCTATGCTTCTCGCGTTGCTGCTCCTGACGCTGGTTTCGTCCATAATGATCGCCCACAGGGTCACGGCCCCCGTTATGATGCTCGAGAAACAGACCGAAAGGGTAGCTGCCGACATCGACTCGCTTGCAGCGGTCGCCGAGCGGATTGCTCAGGGGAGTCTAAGCGAAACGTTCGAAACAACAACCAGACCTCTTGAAATCTCTTCGAACGACGAGATCGGCCAGCTCTCCAGAGTTCAGACCCACATGATCGAACGCCTTCAGGAGGCCGGTCTGTCTATTGCCAAGATCACCGCAGAGCTGCGTGAAGACGCGGAGAAACTCGAGGCGCGCAACCGCGATCTCCAGGAGAGCTATACGCAGCTTCGCAAGCTCGAGTCTCTGCGCGACAGCCTCACGCATATGATCGTCCACGACATGCGCACGCCTGTGACGAGTATCTACGGCTACCTCGAAACACTGAGGGCGACCGAAGCCGGGTGCCTCTCGAATGAAGGACAAGAGTATCTTTCCATCATTATGAGCGAGACCCAGAACCTCATCGAAATGATCAGTTCGCTTCTCGACGTGAGCAAAATGGAGCACGGCGAGATGCAGCTTGACGTATCGGAATTCGATATTACGGCTGCTGTCAGGGAGGTGCTCTCCAGGTTGGATTCGCTGCGGCAGCGCAGGACAATCGTGGTCAACGCTCCTGACAACCCCGTAATAATATGCGCGGACGCGCATCTTGTGAGTCGCGTCGTTCAGAACTTGCTGTCAAACGCCCTGAAGTTTACGCGCGAGGATGGGAGGATAGAGATCACTATCGAACCCGGTGAGCAGGAGGTGCGCGTGCTCGTAAACGACGACGGGCCGGGCGTTCCGGAGGAGTATCGCGAGAGGATCTTCGAAAAGTTCGGTCAAGTGGAAACCGGAGCTCAGCGGCACAAGTACTCAACTGGCCTGGGGCTGACGTTCTGCAAACTTGCTGTCGAATCGCACGGGGGCCGGATCGGCGTTGAGAGCGAGGTCGGCAAGGGCAGCACGTTCTGGTTCACTCTTCCGGTCAAACCCGTCTGCTGAGGTTTCTTTCCACAGTGCCTAAAATAGAACGCAAACTGGGTGTTTTTGGGGATTGGACGCTCATCAAACAAGCACGAGAATCGCCGAAGACGCGTCTATCGAAAGAGCCTGTCTTTCTTTGGCACAACGTTCAATGTGTCCGTCCGCCCTCATTCGGCGAGTGTGATGGTGTGCGACCGAATCGCCGGATATGGGGCGTTTTGAAGCGACTAAGTTTGCCGGCATCTCGGCTGCGGGAGGTTATCTCTTATTGAGCAAAGAGATTCGATTGGGTGTCCTGGGTTTCGCGCACGGCCACGTGGGCATGTATTGCGCCACCTGGCGGGCTAGGCCCGAGCTCGGCGCCAAGGTGGTGGCCGGATGGGACCACAACCCTCACCGGGCTTCCAGGGCATGCGCGGATCTCGGTTTGGACTCGGCACCGTCAGCCGGCTCGCTTGTCGAAATGGCCGACGTCGATGCTGTCGTCATCGGTGCCGAGACGGCGATGCATGCTGATCTGGTGGAACTTGCAGCTTCGGCCGGGAAGGCGATCGTGCTTCAGAAACCGATTTCCCTGACGATGTCCGAAGCCGACAGGATAGTCGAGGCCGTCACTCGTGCGGGCGTTCCTTTCACTATGGCCTGGCAGATGCGCGTCGACCCGCACAATCTGCAGGTAAAGTCGCTCCTCGGCACCGGAAAGTTCGGGCGAATCTTTATGGTCCGCCGCCGACACTGCCTGGGAACCCAGTTTATGAAGGACTTTGACAAGTCCTGGCACGTCAACCCCAAACTGAACCGCGACATCTTTGCCGATGATGCTGCTCATCCGATAGATTTCCTTTACTGGCTCCTAGGGATGCCGGTGAGCGTGACAGCCGAAATGGGGACGCTGCTGAACCCGGCCATTCCCAATGACAATGCCATAGCCGTTTTCCGATATACGGACGGGGCTTTTGGTGAGGTCTCTTGCACGTTCGTCGCCGTTGCCGGGGAGAACACGCTTGAGGTCGTCTGTGAGAACGGCGTGATAATCGGCAACTACGGCGACGGCCCGTCCAGCAGCGTGCCGAGGCCGCCGGGCGCGATTCAGCTCAAGTGGTACTTGTACGGCGATGCTGACTGGACGGTAAGCGACCTGCCCGAAGTCAAGAACCAGGCCGAGCGTATCTGCGGCCTCGCGGGGCCAATAGTTGAGTTCTTGAGAGGAGAACGCCCGCCGATTGGCAGTGCCGAAGAGGGTCGCGACGTCTTGAAACTCGTGTTGGCGTGCTACGAGTCCGCTGAGCGAGGAGCTCGGGTATGGCTCAGGGAGTGAGGAAATAAGCTGGAATTCGGCTCCGAAATTCTCCTGAGTGTGTGCCGGGCTGTTGCGACAGGCGTGTTTTCGGCGAGTATCAGTTCAGTCTTGCGAGCGTAAAGGTCCGCGACCCCGTCATCCTGAACTTGATTCAGGATCCATCCCCTTGGCTGGGGCGGGTGCTGAAATACGTTCTAGGTGACGTAATTCTTGCGGAGCTGAGCCGTCCCTTCGGCGATTCTCAGAGGGGCGACAGATTGCCGACGACTCTGGGCTAGCGTTCTATCGCAATAACTACATGTGCCTCCGGAAGCGGCCCCGAAGCTCGCTCGCTGCAACAGGGGATGCGCCGGCACCTGGTTGGAACGGGTTCTTTGGGCACCAGGTCGGAGACGCTGTTCGTTACACTAGACAGGAGGATAAACAGGTTGATTCGAAAATCCGTGATGAGTTTGTCATGGGGCGCGGAAGTGCCCGTGCATCATCTGAATACGCTCATAGTTGGCGCCGGGGCGGCTGGAATGAACTGCGCCGTCCACCTGTTCGAGTTTCTGGAACAGAGGGGAATCGAACACCCCGAAGACAGAATCGCTGTGGTGACGGCTGGAATAGAGCTTGGTGCTTCGCGTATGAGCGGTTCAGACAAGCAGACTTATTACAAACTCGGCACGAGCCCGACGGTCGCCGACTCCGCGATGGATTTTGCGCGGACGCTCACGTCATTCGGTTGTATGCACGGAGATGTGGCGCTGGCCGAGGCGGAGTCGTCTCTGCGGGAGTTCTATCATCTGGTTCAGGCCGGGGTCCCGTTCCCGCACGACCCCGAGGGGGCATACGTAGGCTACAAGACCGATCACGATCCCTACGAACGTGCCACATCTGCCGGTCCCGAGACGTCGAAGTTCATGAGCGAGTGCTTGCAAAGACAGGTCGAGCGCTACGGCATTCCCATCTTTGACCGTCAGGAAGTCGTTGCGCTGATACCGGTCGGGGTGGGCGAGGGAAAGCGCATCGGAGGCGTTGCGACGATCGATCGGCGTCTTGTCGAGGAAGCTTCTTTCGGCCTGACGCTTTTTATCTGCGAGAACCTGGTCCTGGCGGCCGGCGGGCCGGGGGAGCTGTACGAGATCAGTGTATATCCCAGGGGGCAGACGGGCATACACGGCCTGGCTCTGGCGGCAGGGCTCAAGGCGCACAATCTGACAGAGTCGCAGTTCGGTCTCGCGTCAACGAAGTTTCGTTGGAACGTGTCCGGGACCTATATGCAAGTGGTGCCGCGCATATTCTCCGCGCCTGCCGAAGGGGCCGCGCCCGGTAATAACAAAGGGTCAGGCGGGGCCGACGGCGAGCGAGAGTTCCTCGCGCCCTACTTTGACACGACTGCGAAGATGGCCACCAATATCTTCCTGAAGGGTTACCAGTGGCCGTTTGACCCGCAGCGCATCCTGAACCAGCAGTCGTCGCTCATCGATGTGTTGGTTTACTACGAGACGCAGGTTCTGGGCCGCCGCGTGTTTATGGATTTTACACGCAATCCGATCCCCGGCCCGGGCAGAGAACCTTTTGATCTTGAGGCGATGGACGCTGAGGCTATCACATATCTCCGCCGCAACCGGGCACTGCAGCCCACTCCTATCGAACGCCTGGAGCATATGAACCCGCAGGCGATCGATATCTACCTCAAGCACGGGATCGATATTCGAAGCGAGCCTCTTGAGATCAACGTGTGCGCGCAGCACCACAACGGCGGATTCGTCGTCGACAAATGGTGGCAGTCGAACATCCGGGGCACGTTTGTTATCGGCGAAATGGCAGGCACGCACGGCGTGAAGCGACCAGGCGGGTCCGCTCTGAACTCCGGTCAGGTGGGCGGCATGCGGGCTGCAGAGTATATAGCGAACGTTTGCGATGCTCAAAGATTGCCCGGCGAGCCGGGGACAGACGTCGTACGTGCTGTAGAAGATTTGGTGCGAAGGCTGAACATCATTGCGTCTCGCCGCTCGGGCATCGACCCTAGGGAGGTCATATCGACCATTCAGCACGGAATGTCCCGCTGGGGCGGGCACATCAGGGAGCTCGAAACGTCAAGGTCTGCATTAGAAAATGCGAGAAACCTATACCGGTTGCTTCGGGCCGGCGAGATCAAAGTAGGATGTCGCGCTGATATCGTGGATGCCGTGAGAGCCGAGCATCTTGCCCTGACTCAGGCAGCATTCCTCGAGGCTATAGTGGAGTATCTCGAATCCGGCGGCGGGAGCCGCGGATCGTTCATAGTCCTGCAGGACGGCGCCGAGATCATACACCGCAACCTTGTCGACCCTTCGACAGGCCGCCCGTTGTCTTTTGTTCCCGAAAACGAGGACCTGCGGGCGACGGTCGCCGAAATCGAAGTCGACTCACTGGATGACTGCACTTTCACGATCACAAGGATACCAGTCAGGCCGATTCCGATTCGCGACGATCCTTTTGAATTGGCCTGGGCGTCGTTCCGTGAAGGCGAGGTTTACAGGAAGTAGGCCATGCAAATCGGCAAGCTCCCACCAGAGGTGCTGATCCCATTGCTCTCGAATGTGCGCCCGGACCAGAGTGTGATCATCGGACCGCACTATGGCGAAGATTCTGCGGCCGTGAGAGTCCGGCGGAGGGTTCTTGTGGCGGCTAGCGATCCCGTCACGTTCGCATCGGACCAAATCGGCAGCTACGCTGTGAACGTCAACGTCAACGACATCGCAGCTCACGGTGCGCGGCCGAGATGGTTTCTGGCTACGATACTGTTGCCGGAGGGAGCATCGGAATCGGAGGCCGCGAGCATATTCGGCCAGATCAACGAGTCCTGCGAGCGAGTCGGGGTCACGCTGATAGGGGGCCACACGGAGGTCACGCAGAGCGTCCGGCAAACGCTCGTGTGCGGCTGCATGCTCGGCGAGGTAGACGAGGACAAGCTGGTCCGAACCGGCGGTGCGAGGGTAGGGGATGCTGTCCTCCTGGCCGGGGGAATTGCGATTGAGGGGACTGCCATACTCGCTCGCGATGCGTCGGAACGGCTCCTGTCCGTCGGGGTCGCACCAGATGTGATCCAATCGGCACGGCGCCTCCTAGATGACCCGGGTATCTGCATCCTAGACTGCGCTATGGCAGCGGTGGAAACGGGCGAAGTTACAAGTATGCACGATCCGACTGAGGGCGGGCTGGCGACCGCGCTGCGCGAGCTGGCTGCGGCTTCCGGATGTGGACTTTTGATACATCGCGATGCCATTAACATTCTGCCGGAATGCCGGGTGATCTGTGCAGCACTCGATCTGGACCCATTGGGCCTGATTGCCTCCGGCAGCTTGCTGATAACCTGCGCTCCGGGGCGCGCTGGCGAAATTATGGATCGCATTCGAGCACTGAGCGCGCCGGTTAACGTAATCGGCGAGGTTGTGCCGCAGAAATGTGGGCTGGCGTTCTCGGACGGAAGCGGTCTTCCGGTGTTTTCGCGAGATGAGATCGCGCGCTGTTTCGAGCAGCGCGGAGAACAAGATACATAATTCTCCCGCGTGGCTCCGATCAATCGCCCCTCTTGCAGGATGCGCACAATGCTGCCGCAGCCTACTGCATCCTCCCGGTTCGCGGGGAGGATCTTTCACACGGCAAACTACCTGCCTCGCCCAGGCGTGAGAATTGGCCAATACGCGGCTATTGCAACGGCCTGTCTAGGAGACCGTTCAGTTCTGTGGGAATCACGTCGTGCTGAATATGTTTCAGCATCCGGGCGCTGCAGGGATCGATCCTAAATAAAGTTCAGGATGACGGCGTCCGCGGCGTTCGCCCCCGCAAGACCGCAGTGATCCCTCTCGGCATAGACGCCCTCTCGGCAACAGACCTTCCCTAGCCAGGTAGACAGGTGTATAATTGTTCGGCGGCGGCTCATCGGACCGCGGCCGGGGCAAGGCTTTCGAATGAAAATACACGTTGTTCAACGCGACGGCACGCGCTACTTCAGCAGGTTCTCCGAAATCTCGGAACGCGATCGGCTTGTGGTGGAACTGCGCATCGAGGACAAGAACGGCAGTACCATCACCATCGACCTCACCGAGGCACTGATCCGCGAGTATTCCAGGCACCCGGAGATCGGCGGGGTCAGCGCGACGGGTCCTGCACCCGACGTAATTTCGCTGCAGCCCATCAAGCCGCTGAAACCAAAACGTGCGAAAGCGGTAAGTCCTGTCGACCAGGTTGACACTAGGAAGGCCGATATCCTGTCGAAAGTCCGCGAGGCGCAGGCCAAGGCTGTCGAGGAAAAGAATCGGAAACGTGCCGAGCAAGCTGCCGCACGGGCTGCCAGGCTCGCCGCCGCACGTGAAGGAAAGGCCGCGAAGCGGAAATCGTCGGATGATGTGCCCAGCGGGCCGGCGTCGAAGACGAAAAGCCAGAAGTCAAAGGGACGTTCTGCATCGGTTTCCGGTAAGGCAAAGTCCGCTCAGGACCCCAAAGGCAAAAGACGCGGTCCCGAGGCCGACGCACGATCTGCCGCCAGGCCGGGGAAGGCTGAGGCCGCCGGGTTGACTGCGGCGCAGGAGTCGGCAATAAAGAAGGTCGGCGAAGCCCTGTCCAGGGTAACGAATTCCCTGGGCGCGGGATCGCCTGCCGCCAGGCAGAGGATGGGACCCGCGCGTTCTAGACGCGCCAAGTCCTGAGCGGCCCACATACTGAATCTTACTCGGATGAAAGGCCGCGTCAGCCCACGAGGTTGTTGCGGTAGAACGAGAATCCAGCGCCGTGGCCGGTTCGACGTTTCTCAACTAAGTGGAAGAACCGCCGAAAACACGCTTGTCGCAGCAGTCTTCGCCCACACCGGGAGGCACGAGATGATCATTATTATGGACCCTCAGGCGACTGAGGCAGATGTAGAATCCGTAACTGCAGAGATCGCGAGGATCGGGTTCAGACCGTTCATCAACCCGGGCGTCGAGCGCAAGGTTATAGCGGTTCTGGGGGAGCTGGACGTGCGCAAGGCCGATCTGGTAGAGCATTTTCAAGCGATGCCCGGCGTTGCGCGCGTCGAGTTGATTTCAGACTTGTGGAAACTCGCGTCTCGACAGTACCATCCGGAGAACACCCTTGTCCGTGTGGGCGACGTGACAATAGGCGGACGGGATGTAGTGGTTGCCGCGGGGCCGTGCAGCGTGGAAGAGGAGGCGCAGACGATAGAAATCGCCCACCAAGTCAAGGCCGCCGGCGCGAAACTTCTGCGAGGAGGGGCGTTCAAGCCCAGAACATCACCTTACAGCTTCCAGGGGCTGGGCGAGAAAGGACTGAGAATACTTGCCAGAGCGAGAGAGGAAACGGGACTGCCCGTCGTCACCGAGGTGATGGATACGGACCAGGTGGATCTCGTGTGTAAATACGCCGATATTCTCCAGATCGGCACCCGCAATATGCAGAACTACCCTCTGCTGAAAAAGGTCGGTTCCTCCGGTCGTCCGGTCCTGCTGAAGCGCGGCCTCGGTTCGAAGATTAAAGACCTGCTGATGTCGGCCGAGTACATAATCTCCGAAGGGAATCATCAGGTGATCCTGTGTGAGCGCGGCATCACTACCTTTGAGGACTCGACCCGGCACACTACCGACATAAACGCAATCCCGGTCTTGAAGCATTGGACCCACCTGCCTGTTATGCTCGACCCGTCGCATGCTACGGGCAACTGGCAGTATGTCGGCGCGGTGTCCAAAGCAGCGGTTGCGGCAGGCGCCGACGGTTTGCTGATCGAGGTCCATAACGACCCACAGCATGCCATGAGCGACGGCCCGCAATCCCTGCGGCCGGACAAGTTCGCCATCCTTATGAACGAGCTGCGCAGGATAGCCGATGCCGTGGACAAGCGATTGTGAGATCTCAGGACGCGGACAGTCGGCGAAAACACCTGCGCCGCGCGTTTGACATCGACCCTCTCCTGATAAGCGACAGAGCTGCCTGTGCTCGTTCCAAAGGGCGGTGTTTCAATGATTTTCTCCGGAAAAGCATAGGCCCTGGGCTACTTCTCAGTGACACTTAAGTTCCGCAGGAATCACGTCATGCTGAACTTATTTCAGCATCCACGCGTCGAATGGATGGATCCTGAATCGAATTCAGGATGACGGAAACCCGGGCATTTGCGCCTGCTAGAGTGAACCGATATCCTTCTCAGTGTCGGTTGCGATAGAACGCGCTTTCTGCTATGCTAGAGGTAGCTGAGACCGAGTTCATACAGGGGGAATCTGAGGGTAGGACCCGGGGTTTCCCTTTTCTGCTGAAACGCGCGCCGAGTGTAACCGAGGTTGTTGCGATGGAACGCTAGCCCAGCGTTTTGGATGATTCGGCGGTCCTCAGCTAAGCCGGAGAATCGCCAGAACGCGCCTAATGCAACAGCCTGAGTACAACCTGCTGAAGAACCTCAAGCGCAGCGCGGATCATCTGCCGCCATTGAGCTGAACAGACGCAAGCGGACCGCACGGTTAGATATGATGAACATCCTCAAAGCGCTCAGTGGGAATGAGCGAGAGCTGAACAGGTTTCGTAAGATCGTCGAACGCATAAACTCGTTCGAACCGGCGATGAGGCAGCTCTCGAACGCCGAGCTTCGAGCAAAGACCGATGAGTTTCGCGAACGGCTCCAGATCAACGATCCGCAGAACGCGTTGACCGACAAGGAACGCGAGCAGCTCCTGCGGGAGCGGATGGACGAGATACTGCCGGAGGCGTTTGCGGTAGTCCGTGAGGCAAGCGTTCGGACCTTGGGGCTGCGGCACTTCGACGTCCAGATGATCGGCGGGATTGTCCTGCATCAGGGCCGGATCGCCGAGATGAAGACGGGTGAGGGCAAAACGCTGGTTGCGACGCTGCCGCTGTATCTCAACGCGCTGACGGGGCGCGGAGTGCATCTGGTTACCGTCAACGACTACCTCTCCCGCCGGGATGCCCGATGGAACGGTCCCATCTACCACCTCCTGGGCCTTTCGGTGGGCTCAATACATGGCCAGAGCGCGGAGACGGGAGATGTCGGTCGCTCATTCATCTACGACCCCGACTACAAGGCCGAGAGCGAGAACGAGTGGGACCAGCTTCGCCCTTGCAGCCGAAAGGAAGCTTACGCGTGCGATATCACCTACGGCACGAACCACGAGTTCGGGTTCGATTACCTGCGCGACAACATGGCGTTTCGGAAAGAAGACCTGGTCCAGCGCGAGCTAAACTACGCCATTGTTGACGAGGTAGACAGCATACTCATCGACGAAGCCCGCACGCCGCTCATAATCTCCGGATACGGTTACAGGTCCAGCGACATGTATTACAAAATGGACCGGGTCGTACGCCGGCTTCAGCCTGAGCGGGACTACACTGTCGATGAGAAGGCCAAGACGGCTATGCTCACTGAGGAGGGCATCGCCAAAGTCGAGCAG
Organism: Armatimonadota bacterium; assembly: GCA_049969195.1. Lineage (GTDB taxonomy): Bacteria > Armatimonadota > UBA5829 > UBA5829 > UBA5829 > CALJES01. The sequence continues at coordinate 6,382 of JBMFPI010000023.1, read as the reverse complement.
ATCACGGGCTGCGGGGACCTCAGCGCGCCCGAGAACCTGGAGATAATGCAGTACGTCAACGCGGCCCTCAAGGCCCACACGGTGTTCAAAAAGGACATCGACTACGTGGTCCGCGACGGCCAGGTAATCATCGTTGACGAGTTCACCGGCCGGCTGATGTTCGGCAGGAGATGGAGTGACGGGCTTCACCAAGCAGTCGAGGCCAAGGAAGGCGTCAAGGTCGAAGAGGAAAACCAGACCCTGGCCACAATCACCTACCAGAACTTCTTCCGACTCTACCGCAAGCTGGCCGGTATGACCGGCACGGCCAAGACCGAAGAAGACGAGTTCCGCAAGATATACGCGCTGGACGTGGTTGAGATCCCGACGCACAGGCCGTGCATTCGCAAGGACCTCTCCGACGTGATCTACAAGACCGAGGAGGCCAAGTTCCGTGGGATCACTCTGGAGATACTCAAGACCTACTGCCGGCGACAGCCGGCGCTGGTAGGAACCAGGTCCATTGAGGTTTCAGAGCGCATCAGCGAAAGGCTTCTCTCGGAGCGGCTACAGTTGCTGGGGGCTATCGAGCTCCTCAGGATCAGGCTCGACCAGTCCAAAGACATCCCGAACGAGGAGAAAAACGAATATCACGCGCTGCTTAATTCCAAGTTCGAGGACCTTACGATCGGTCGACTCGGGCGGCTGGCCAAGCGGCTCAACTTCGACCCGGACATGCTCAAGCCCGAAAACGTCTCAGAGCTTGCGCGGACACTTGGAATACGGCCGAAAGGTGAACGCTGGCTTTCGCAGGCTCTCAGAGAGGGCATCGTTCACAACGTTCTGAACGCCAAGTACCACGAAATGGAAGCGCACATAATCGCTCAGGCGGGGCGGCTCGGAGCCGTAACCATCGCGACGAACATGGCAGGCCGCGGAGTCGACATCATCTTGGGCGGCGCGCCGCTTCCGGGAGAGGAAGGCCAGATCGAGACTTCGGCTCAAGAACCCGCACTTGGTGTGGCTGAAGAGGACTTGGAGCTTGACCCGGAAGAGATCACCTGGGATTTCGAGGGTTGGAAGCAACGCAACCCCGACAAGTTCGCGGAGGCACAGGCCAAGCCCGAGGCCCTGGCGGTGATCATGCGGGGCGGGCTTTACATAATCGGCACGGAGCGGCACGAGAGCCGCAGGATCGACAACCAGTTGAGAGGACGATCCGGCCGACAAGGTGATCCTGGCCTTTCGAGATTTTTCGTATCGCTTGAGGACGAGCTGTGGCGGTTGTTCGGCGACAAGTCCAAATCGTTCCTGCTCGCAGGCTGGCGCGAGGATCAGGCGCTTGACGCCAAGCTGCTTTCCCGAATGATTGAGCGGGCGCAGAAAAAAGTCGAGATGCACCACTTCGAGATGCGCAAGCACGTGCTCGAATACGACGACGTAATGAACGTGCAGCGCGAGACGGTCTACGGCATGCGTCGGAAGATTCTCGAAGGCGCCGATCTCAGACCCACCGTCATCGACTATTTGCAGAAAACGATGACGCAGGCAATCGATATGTTCTGTCCCGAGGGGGTTCACCCGAGCGAGTGGGACATTGATTCTTTGTTCCGTCACGTCAACGAGATTCTGCCCCTCGAACTCTTCGCAAGGCCGTCCGATCTGCGCGACAAGAGGCGCGAGGAGCTTCAGGACTATCTGTATGACATAGTCGAGCGCAGCTATGCAATGAAGGAACAGGAAATCGGGCCGGAGCTCATGCGCGAGGTCGAGAGACACGTAGCGCTCGACCTGATCAACCGCAAGTGGATCGATCACCTCGACGCGATGGACTACCTGCGTGAGGGAATCGGCCTGCGCGGCTACGCGCAGCGCGACCCGCTAATCGAGTACAAAAAGGAAGCTTACGAGCTCTTTCAAAGTACGATGCAGAGCATCCAGGACGAGATGGTCCGGATCATGTACCGCGTCCAAGCCCAGCACGAGCCGCCCAGACGCCGCAGGCCGACCTACGAGAACCTGATGGAACTGGCGGCCGAGGGGCCGGCCGGTATGGGCGGCGGCTCCGAAAGCGGTCCCAGGCGCGGGGCCATACCTGTTGCCGCCGGGAAACACGGAAAGATCGGTCGCAATGACCCGTGTCCCTGCGGAAGCGGCAAGAAGTTCAAGAAATGCTGCCTGGGGAAGATAAACGGCCAGCTTTGACGCCCCGATTTCCACCGCCATGATATAAAGACTCCAGACACATGATTCGCAAATACAAACAATGCTGAAAGACGTTCTTGATCGAGTATCTGAGCTTGAAAAATCCCTCGAAGAGCTGGGAGGGCATCTTTGACGTCGCCGGAGCACAGGCCGAGATAGCCAGACTGGAGGCGCTTTCCAGCAAGCCGGATTTCTGGGATGACGCGTCCGAAGCTCAAAAGACGCTCAGGCACCTGAGCAGGCTCAAGGCCTCAATCGAACCTGCGATAGAGCTTCGGTCAAGGGTTGCCGATCTCAAAGAGCTGGCTGAGATAGTGGACGAGGACGAAGGCTCAGACGCGGCCGAACTGCGCAAAGAGCTCGACGCTGTCGAGACCGCATACCGACAACTGGAGCTGGAGACTCTCCTTTCTGGCGAACACGATTCGGCCAACGCGATTCTTGAGATCAATGCGGGAGCGGGCGGGACCGAGGCCTGCGACTGGGTCGCGATGCTCCTGCGGATGTATCTGCGTTGGGCCGAGCGGCGAGGATATCGCACCGAGATACTGAACAGCGTCGAAGGAGAAGTCACGGGCTTCAGAAACGTCACGGTCCTGGTGGAGGGCCGAAACGCCTACGGCTATCTCAAACACGAGCGTGGCGTTCACAGACTGGTGCGCATCTCGCCGTTTGATGCCAACAAGCGGCGCCATACCACGTTTGCTGCGGTGGACGTCATTCCGGAGCTTGAAGACGAAACATCCGTTGAGATTAACCCGGACGATCTCAAGATCGACACCTTTCGCTCCAGCGGAGCCGGCGGGCAGCACGTCAACAAGACCGACTCGGCTGTGCGGATCACGCATATCCCTACCGGCATTGTGGTCACGTGCCAGAACGAGCGGTCCCAGCACAAGAACCGCGAGAACGCGATGAAGGTGCTCGCTGCGCGCCTAGCCGAGATCCAGAACGAGCAGAACGAGCAGCGAATCGCGGAGCTCAGGGGCGACTTGCGCGCGATAGAGTGGGGCAGCCAGATACGCTCCTATGTATTCCAGCCGTACACGATGGTGAAGGACCACCGCACGGAACACCAGACCGGAGATGTGATTCGTGTGATGGACGGGGACATCGACGACTTCATCCAGGCCGCGATGAGGTTTGGCCCGAGGCCGACATAGGCCGCTGGCGAGTTGGGTAAACGGTCGGAAGGCAACACCTCTCGGCCGAATGCGTCTCTTATCAGTGGGACGTGAGGTGACAAAATGTTGTGCAGGTTGGTTCTCGCTGTCTTGATAGCTGTCGCAAGCGCGGCGTCGGCGGCGCCGGAGGCAGCCGGGACTGAGCCGGTTTCGACTGAATCTGTGTCCCCGCTTGGGAACAAGGACGTCGGCAAGACCGAAACCGCAATCGGTGACCTGGCGGCCGACGCGGTGCGAAGCTTCCTCAATGTGAATATCGCGTTCATAGCCGCGAGCGAGCTCAAGCTGAAAGACCCGCCGTTTCCAGCCGGCAAGATCACGACGCGCGACATCGAACCGCTCATTTCCTATCCCGACGACCCGCTTGCCGTCCTGGAGATATCCGGCAAGGCTGTGCGGCAGGCGCTAGAGCGGTCGGTATCGATCTACCCGCAGCCGAACCTGGGCTTCCTGCAAGTTTCGGGACTGGAGTTCACCTTCGACCCTGCGAAGCCTTCAGGCCAAAGGGTGACATCTATCAGGGTAGGCGGCGTGCCCGTCAGCGACGATGCAGGGTATTCGGTAGGCGTAACGAACTCAGTTGCTAACGGCGCGCTAGGCTACTGGAAGTGCTGGGAGCAGGACAGAGTCAAACAGCGCAGGCCGGACGCTACCATCGCGAAGGCAATCGAGGCGTATTTCAAGGCCAATCCGAAGATCGACTACTCCAAGCTCACCCGCATCACGCCGGCCCGGTAGCATGACCTGGGGGATACTCTCCGACATCCACTCGAACCTGACGGCGCTGGAGGCCGTGCTGGACAGGCTCGACGGCGTAGATAGGTTCGTCTGTCCCGGCGATATAGTGGGCTATGGACCGGATCCGGCGGAATGCCTCTCACGCTTACGGTCCCTCGACTGCATAACTGTGCTCGGGAATCACGACGCTGCCGTGGCTGGGTTGATGGACCTGGGATGGTTCAACCTTGCCGCCCGCTCGGCAGTGTTGTGGACGCGCGCGGCGCTGAGTGAGGCTGACGCGCGGTCGCTTTCGATACTCCCGCTCACGTATGCAGGTCCCGAGTTCATGGTAGTCCACGGCTCCCTTGCCCGCCCGAGCGATTTCCCCTACATTCTGTCGCCCGGCGAGGCCAGGCAATGCTTTGAAGAGATGGGCGATCACGAGCTGTGCTTTGTGGGGCACAGTCACGTCTGCGAGGTATATGTGCAGAAGCCGGGAGTGTTCGGGGTCGATCAGATCGAGATGCCCAAGGGGGGCAAGGTCGACTTGAAGCCGGGTTTGCGATATATTGTTAACTGCGGTAGCGTGGGTCAACCTCGTGACGGCAACCCCAACGCAAGCTGCGCGATCTTCGACTCCCAGGCGATGACCGTGGAGCTGATCCGGGTGGGCTACGATATCGGCGCCGTTCAGGATCGTATGCGGCGGGCCGGACTGCCGCAGATGCTTATCGACCGACTCGAATACGGCCTTTAGGACCAGATCTTGCGTATTACCGCCATAATTGCATTGCTGGCGATCTGCCTGTCGGCACTGTCCGGGTGCGCGCCGGCTGAACAGGTTCCTCGTTTCGACGCGGAACGGGCATTCAAGCTGCTCAAAGACCAGGTCGACCTCGGACCGAGATATCCCGGCTCGCCGGGTCACGACGTCGCTCTCGGCTTCATCAGGTCGCAGCTTAAGCCGTATGCGGATAGCGTCGGCACGCTGGGATATACGCACACGATCCGGAGCAAACAGATTCGTCTGGTGAACGTGCTTGCTTTTTTCAACCCCGGCGCCGACAAGCGCATACTGCTTGCGGCGCACTGGGATACGCGTCCGACCGCAGATTGCGAGGTGGACCCGCAAAAGAAGAGCAAGCCGATACCGGGCGCAAACGATGGCGCATCCGGCGTGGCGGTCTTGCTTGAGCTGGCGCGCATGTTTCACGTGCGGAAGCCCGATGTAGGCGTCGTAATGGTTTTTTTCGATGGTGAAGATTACGGGCCGGATCTGGATTCTATGTTTCTGGGATCGCGGCTTTCTGCCGGAACACTGGCGCGGGGAGTGTCGGCCGGGGGCAAACGTGTGCCGTTTTCGTACGGCATACTGCTCGATATGGTAGGCGACAAGAACCTCTGCGTCTACCGTGAGAAGAACTCGGTGGATGCAGCCCCGCAAGTCGTAGACAAGGTGTGGACGGCGGCTAAGGAGCTGGGATATCAGGACAAGTTTCGGCCCGATGTCAAATACGCGATCGACGATGACCACGTGCCGCTGATCAAGGCCGGGATCAGGTGCATCGACGTGATCGACTTCGACTACGGCCCGTGGCACACGCTCGACGACACGCCCGACAAGTGTAGCGCGGCGTCGCTTCAGGTTGTCGGCGAGGTCATAGCCCGGGTCGTCTACCACGAGAAGCCCTAGCCAATGGGAACCGACCTTACCAACAACAGGCGTGCGCCAGGTAGCTGGGTCAGGTTGGGGGAAGCGATTGCAGTTCTGGTTGCAGTGCCGTTTCTCGTCGGCGGGATCGCCCTTTGGCTCAGATTGGCGCAACTGCCCACAGCCGCCAGAGGGCTTGCCACGGCGCCGGTTCTCGGCTCGGCCGCGTTCGCGTCAGGTATCGGACTCGGGATTATCGGAGCTACATTCGCGCTTACAGCGCAGTCCGTTTCAAAACGGGTTCTGTGCACCGCGCTAACTCTGTTTGCGCTGGCATATGCGGTGCTGGGTTTCTACGTGCGACATGCGTGCGTCGGAACGAACGCCGTGTCGGCGGCGACGCTTCTGGTTATAGTTGTTGCGCTTGTTGTCTGGTCGGTCGCGCTGGCCTTTAGCGTTCTAAGGGCACCCGTTCCGCACGAGCCGGATTCCTCCGGCGAGAACGTCAACGAAGAGCGGCCACAAGTTCAATCTCCACCTTAGCCCCCTTCGGCAGCGCAGCCACCTGAACTGTCGACCGGGCCGGCGGGTCCGATTCGAAATAGGTTGCGTAAGCCTCATTCACCCGCTGGAAATCTCCCAG
>JBMFPI010000022.1:0-17994 GCA_049969195.1 Armatimonadota bacterium | reverse complement strand
CTGGCCGTAAGAACCCTGGTCCGGCGCGCAGATGATATCGCCGTTCACAGAGTCGAGCTTGTAAGCGCCGATTGAGGTCAGCCGCTGCCATCCGTAAGCGGTCAGAGGCGCAACGCCGGGGATGGTAAAGAAGCCCTGCTCGGGAGTTGTCTTGTCGATAATGTTTGCGCGCACACCCATAAACGACTTGTGCGCGCTGCGGACGACGGCCAGACAGTCGCCGACTTTCAGGTTCGGCACGAAGCTGCGCCTCGGGTCATACTGAACGACGTTGCCGCTCAGCCTGGCGAACCCGCCCTGTAGCCCCATTCGCGTGAAGTTGCACTGCTCCGACACCCCGAGCTTGGTGAGCGGCTTCTGGCGGATGAAGACTCGTCTCGTCCCGGCCGGCAGCTCCGCGGTGAGTCGGATGGAACCGTCCTTTAGCATCTTGGGCAGTTCCTTTTCCGTCTTCGGCTGGTAATACGAACGGCCTTTGCCAAGCCTGTCGGTATAGACCCCCTGCACGTAGCCGACCTGCAATGGGTCCTCCGCCCGAATGGTTCGCCGGTCGACAACCCTGGCGGGAATGATTTCCTCGTCGAGGGCCGTATTGGTGTCGCGGAACCAGTGGTCGATGAGGCAGCCGAGCATGACGATCTGCTGCCGGAGGTTGCCGAAATTTATGTTTTCGGGTTTGTCGAACGGCGTATCGACAAGCTGTCGTCCATCGTCGATAGAGACGAACGACACCCCCTTGCCTCCCGCAAGCGTCACAACCTCGCTGTCCAGCGCGAACTTGCCGGGCACGAAGTTGCGCCAGTTTTTGCCTGTTATCGGGTTGACTCCGTCGGCGAAGTGCGCAGCCCTCGTCTCGAAGAATCCCAACACGGAAGCCACCCGCTCGGCGTTCTCACGCGTTCGGCTGGCGAGGTCCGAGAACTTGCCCTGTATGTCCTCCCTGAAGTCGTAGAAATACCCCTTGTAGAATATCCCTACTCCCTGTGTCTGGCTCGACAGATCGAGTCCGCACCACACGTAGAACTGGGTGGGGTTGGGCACAAAGTAGTCAAAACCCTTCAGGAAGCTTACAGTCAGACCGTAAGTGTACCACACCACCACGGCCACAAGCACGATCGGAACCAGCACAAGCGCACGTACCCGGCTGCACAGAGGCCTGAGCCTCATCCATATCCACCTGACGATAAGAAGCAGGATCACGCCCAGCACAAGCGGCGGCCAAGGGATCGACCGTGGCTTCGACCTGTCTGCCGGCCAGTGAGCGTTCATCGCGGCGTGAATCCTGTCCATCGTGCCGGGCAGGCGATATGAATCAATGTGCCTCTCGATGAAATAGCGCATCCCAGCAAGGCCCTGGAAATGACCGCTGGTAGCCAGGAACATCACCGACCGCTTGGGCGCGAACTCAGGTCTCTTGTAAAGGCGCGCGAGCTCGAGAAGCGCGGAAATCCCGCATGACGACTCAGCGCTGGGCGCGAGAGCCGGCACGACCGATGTCCCATCGTAGTAGGAATGCAGGACAATCCACTGGTCTCTGAGCTTGGGGTCAGTACCCCTGATGACGCCGATGATGTTGCGCGCCCTAACCTTTTCCCAGGGCATATTGCAATAAACCCTGGCGTGGTTGGCTCTGCCCTGCGCGATCAGCGCGCGTATCTTCGCGGCGTTCTCTTTGGAGATCCAGAACCGCGGCATAGAGACGGGTATCGCGCTGAACTTCGCCTCTCCCTCGCCGCGCATCGTCGCATCCGGCTCGACAAACAGCAGAACCCGCGCGCCCAGTCGAGGTGCGTTCAGCCATTCGGTTCCGGAGTTGAAGTCCACAAGCGCGGCACTGCCCTTGACAACCTTGCCGTCGAAGTCCGGCAGCTTGCCTCCGCCGCCATCGATCACGTGAACTTCTAGTCCCTGAGGCGGCAGGTGCGACGTGCGAACCAGATTCGGCCACAGCGCGTATATCGGGAAACTCTGACCGTCAACGACAATGCGCGAGCCTTCGTCTATCGGGACGGTAACTCTGAAAGGCTCGCTCCTGACATCTTCCAAACCGATCTCGCGGAACTGCCTCTCGACGTAATCGGACGCTTTCTCGCAGCCCGGGTAGCCGACCAGCCGCGAAGGATACGAAGACAGGCTGAACACATCGGCTTTGACGCGGCCGATATTAACCGCGCGCGCGATTGACCTGTACCTTTGAGCCAGTAAGTCCGGGCAATCGGGTTTCTGTTCGGCCGCTGCCTTGACCGTCGTAGTCTTTGTCGGCGCCTTCGTCTGCTTCATCGGCCAGAACAGCAGTGCCAGAATGAGGACGACCACAACCGCGAAGATGATGTTGGTGCCCTTGAGTTTAATCGCCATCGCCTGCTTTCCTTATGTCAAGGGTATAACTCGGTGCGGGAAACTCTGATGCTGGGACGAGGACCGCCAATACACACTCGCCCAGCCTGCGCGAGTATTATAGCACAGCGATTTTCACCGACGCAACGATGCTTGCAAGGCGATGGTTCACTTCCGCGGGAATAGCGTCATGCCGAACTTGTTTCAGCATCCAGCCCCTGCGGGGATGGATCCTGAATCGAGTTCAGTATGACTGGGTCTTGGGCGTTTGGGTCTGCAAGACTGAACTGATACCCGACACCACGTGTCGGTGTAGCCGCGTGTTCGGCGATTGTCCCGCTTAATTGAGGAGGGTCGAATCGCCGAAAACGCCGGGTCTGTATTCTGCGGGAATGGCTAGGTGTACGCTCGTCCCCGGCTCGCACACCGGGAGGAGTTCCCACAGGGAGGCGGATGTCGTTCCCGCAGCATATGAACTCCCTCTCCCCCTACGGGAGAGGGTCGGGGTGAGGGGTCTGATGTGTCGGCCAGGGCTATTTGTCAACGTGGAACAACTGACTGGACTACCCCGGATAAAGCTGCCAGCCGCCTCTCGCGCGCAGGAGCCTAACCGCGTGCCCGCCGGCGTTCTCGCACGAGGAGACGCCAACACAGATTACCTTGCTGCCGACCTGAGGAACGCCGTAGCCGGGCGGCACAATCACCTTCAGAGGTATCCCGGAGCCGTCCAGGAGACGGTAGTATGCCGGCGAGGCGGACCCGTCGGCTTCGATTACCTCTCCGAACACCTGGACAAGAACGCCGATGTTGTTCAGGCCGTAGCATCCCGCAACCCCGCGCTGTCCTACACCGCTGGAGGGATCGTAGTTCCAGTCAGCACCGCCAAGCGACCTGACGTTGAGATGAAGCGGCGCGACTAACCCCATGCCGGCCGCGGTGACTTTGGTCGCCGCGATGCAGCGCTCGAAGTCGGACGTAGTCGTCATCGTGCCCGATACATTGACGCGCGTACCGGCTGAGATCCCGTGAGCAGTCTTGTTCACCCGTATTCCGAACGTGCGGTCATCCGACTCTATATAGAAATAGTCCGCAAACGCGGCTGTGACCACGGCGCCGGCCACGAAGACAGCCCCGCCGTCGCCCGTCAGCTTGGCGCGCTGGATGGCCCCGGGGTCGTAGGTCAGGCAGACCAGTTCGATGCCGTTGGATAAGCCCAGGTTGCGGCTGTATTTCTTGCTCGCCGGGCTGTTCCAGTGCTCGTGGACTCCCAGGCTCGCCATGGGGATCCCGTCGCGATCCGGGTCATAGAAGGTCCCGGACGGCGGGTTGTTGGCAAGGGCTGCTTCGTGCAGGTAGTCTTCGGCGCCGCCCTGAAGGCTGCCGGGAGCACCGACTCCGCCCGACACTATGTTTGGCCACTCAGCGTTGAGAAAGTCGTATCCGACCGAGTCGATCGCCACCGGGTCCTGCGACGCAAACAGGCTCGAGGGCCAGTCGCCGCCGAACGGCGAGCTGTTCCACTTATATGGGACTCCCTCCGAGTAGTACCCGCCGTAGAGGCCGTCGATCAAATACAGAATCGCCTTGCCTCCCAACTGCGGGTGCCCCATCAAATCGACAATCGCCCGATAATGGCCAGTGCCCGGGACGTAAATCGCGTTCGGAAGGCTGTAGTGGAGGTTGTAGTAGTTCTGAGTACCGGTCTCGGGCCTCCAGCCGTTGGGGAGCCTGATCAGCGACCCGTAGTCATTCTTTCCGCACAGGGTTACCCCGGCGGAGTGCCCTTTGAGGGTGGTGAAATTGATGTAATAGTCCGCCTGGACATACGAGGTGGGCAGGTAGTCCTGCAGCTTCCCGTCTGCGTCCGGGGTACTCCAGTAGAAGGGCGGCGACGAGAAAGTCGCCCCGGTGCGGTTTGGACCCGAACTGTATTGCAGGTACTTGACGTTCGGGTATTCCGCCCTGATCTGGTCCAGGTACTGGTTGGGCCAATAGGCCGTAGGGTCTCCGACCGTGATATTGCTCTGGCTCACTCCTACAATCTGCACGAGATGCTTCAGCAGTGCCCTGACCATCTGAGGCGCGACGTCGATGCGGTTCTTGTCGATCTTGTTCCAGGTCGAGAGGTTCACATTGTTGATCTGTATATTGCAGGTGACCATGTTCAGCTTGACCATGATCTTCTCGCCCGGTTGGTATCCGCGGTTTCCCCTGCCTCGTTTCTGGTTGGAGTAACGAAAGATCGCGTCCCACGCCTGGATGTCGGTCTGCTTTCCCGTAAGGGCGCGGACTGCCTGAGACACCATCCGCTCGACGACCTGCGGGTCCGTATGGCTGTCGTCATACCATCGCTCGGAGGACGAATATCCGGCCCAGTCAGTCGCTCCGGGGTTCCACACCCATACCACCCTACCCGGGTGTATACCCTGCGCGACACCGATCGGTTCGTGCCAGGCAGGATAAGCTGCTCCGGCCGTGTGCGGCATGTTGGAGACTGTCGCGACTCCGGCAGCCAGCGCTGCGGCAGCACAGAGCGCGGCTGCGACCTTGCGTCGGTGGGCGAGGTTGATTCGCCACCTGCGATAGCCGAAGGCTGTGCCGACCAGGCTCGCGACCCAGGCCAGAAAACATGCCGCCAAAGGCGCAGCAACGCGCTGGCACGGATACGCGGCCCGGCTGGGCCTGGGGATCACCCTGATCAGGAACCAGACAGACGATATGATGCCCAGCGCACAAAAGACCTCTGCCCCGCGGCGTGGTCGCTTCGTCCGCGCGCAGACTTGCCGGCCGTCGGCGCGTTCGTTATCGCTTGCCCTGCTTTTCTCTTTCATTTATTTGCACTCGATCGCCCAATCGTATCCTATGCCACTTTTGGGGCATTGTCAACCGGCGCCCGGCAGCCTGCTCGCATTATAGGCATTTTCGGCGATTCTGCCGCTGGGTCAAGGAGTATCGAACCGCCCAAAACGCTGGATTTGGGTTCTGTCGCAATAACCCCGCACGCAGGCTCCCGCAGCGGCTTGGGACCGCTCTTGGAGGAAACGCAGTCTGCTGTCAAGAACAAAAACTCCCGCAGGGTGCGCCGCGGAGAACCGCGTGTGTGCGGCGCCCCAGGCTCTTGCGACAGGGGCGTTTCTGGCGATTTCTTCGCTTTCAGGGAGCATCGAACCGCAGAAAACGCAGGGTTTGCTGTCGCAAATACCTCGGGGTGCGGAGATGAAGACGACTCGATTTGCCGAATTCGAACTCTCACAGTTGATGTTGGGAACGGCCCAACTCGGCCTGACTTACGGAATCGCCAACCGTCGTGGTCAGCCCTCGTATGAGGAGGCCAGAGACATCATCGCCGCGGCGTTCGAGGGTGGCGTCAACGCGCTGGATACCGCGGCGGGATACGGGACAAGCGAGGAAGTCGTCGGCAAGGCGATTGCGGAGTTGGGCCTGGCCGATAAGATCACAGTCGTCTCCAAAGTCGTGCCTATCGCAGAAGGCCTATCGAGAACCGAGGCCGACGCGATCGTAGAAGAGTCCGTCAGGGGATCGCTCGCGAGGCTGGGACTTGACGCCCTGCCTATATGCTTGTTTCATATGGACTCGAACATGCTCGAGTATGCCGAATCGCTCTACAGGCTCAAGGAGATGGGCCTGGTGAGACACGTCGGTGTTTCGGTGAACTTCCCCGACGTTACTGATCAAATTGTGCGGTCCGGCCGGGCGGAGGCGGTGCAGCTTCCGACGAGCGTTCTGGACCAGCGTTTCATCAAACAGGGGATTATCCGAGAGGGAGCAAGCCGCGGGATGGCCATATTTGTTAGGAGTATTTATCTGCAGGGCCTGCTGTTCGTGCCTGAGGCCGAGGTCTTGCCGGAGCTTGTCGAAGTGATACCGGTAAGGCGCAGACTTGCCGCGCTCGCTGCCGACGCAGGTATGGACCTGGCCGAACTGGCCGTCAGGTTTCTGCTGGGAGTAGAAGGGGTGACGTGTCTGGTGGTTGGTGCGGAGTCGGTTCAGCAGGTCAGGGAGAACGTGCGACTTGTGTCCCAAGGGCCGCTGGCCCTGGACTTGGCCCAAGCGGTGTCGGAAGTCGTTCCCGACCTCCCCGAGACAATTCTGTTTCCGCGGAAATGGTCGAAGAGGATTCCGGATGCGAAGCCAGCGGGTCGGTGAACAGGACGTGCACCCGCCGCAAGTGCGGGAATTGGTCAGACTTGCTTCGGACGGATCTGCGCCAGACCCGAACCGGTATTGGCGCGATATTGCCCCGGGTCTTCGCGATAGAACGTAACCAGGCCGGAGCGCATTCAACGGTCGGTTGCCGAAAGGGTATCCTCCGCTTCTTTCTTGGCAGATTCGCCCGCTACTACCCGTCGCACCGTATCGGAGTTCGGGGATAGCTTATTCAGAACGTCTAGGCGCTGCTCCTGGGTCAACTGCCTCTTGCTTTCCACGGCGCTTCCCTGCATCAGCCAGCTTATGCCGACGCCGGCAAGCGCAAAGAAGCAAAGCGCCATCAACGAAAGCCAAACGGCGTTTCTCTTCTCCATCTGCAATCACCTCCACAGGAACTTATTCCACGCCGGAGGGTGTTGCGCCAGAGAACTGCTGTCCCGATTCCGCCTCGGACCGGTAGAAATGACGCACAATCTGATCGCCTGCGGGTAAACTGCGTGCGTTTAGTTGGGGTAGCGAACCCTCACCCCGGCCCTCTCCCGTGAAGGGAGAGGGAATGTTGCGTTCTGATCGTCCGGGGCTGTCGCCCGGGCCAGGCCGTTGCGGCAGGCGCGCTTTCGACGACTCTCCCGCTTGGTTTATGGGCGTCGAATCGCCGAAAACGCGGGATATGTGTTCTATCGCAACAACCTGGACGCGAGAAACAGTTGAGCTCCGCGGGAATCACGTCATGCTGAACTTGTTTCAGCATCCCGGCGCAGAAGGGATCGATCCTGAATCGAGTTAAGGGTGACATGCCCCGGGGCGTTTGGCTCGTCAGACCGAATTGATACGGATGCGAGTGCTGATTGACTTCTGATGCCCGTTGGCCGTAAAATGATTTCGGCCAACCGAACGGTTGACGCGTCAGCGCGTCAGATAGTCACGCGTGGCCCCGACCAGGATCGGGGCTACGTCTGCGAAGGAGCCTTGCCAATGCCAAGATCAGCTACCCGGACAGCACCCTCCCGGAAGAACGCGCCTGAGATAACGGAGTCGAAGGAGGAACTGCTCGACTACCTGCGCCAGATGTATGAGATCCGGAACTTCGAGGACACGGTGTACAAACTGCTCCGCGAAGGGACGATCAAGGGAGCGTCGCATCTGTATGCCGGACAGGAGGCTGTCGCGGTGGGCGCGATAGCCTGCCTCGAAGAACGGGATGTGATCGCCAGCACGCACCGCGGCCACGGCCATTGCGGTGCGATAGGCGACTTCCACGCGAGAAAAGGCGGCGAGGCGGCTCGGCAGGAACACTGGAACAAGATGATGGCCGAGCTGATGGGCCGCGAGACCGGTTACTGCAGAGGTCGAGGGGGGTCCATGCATATCGCCGACGTCGAGAAGGGCAACCTGGGATCGACCGGCATCGTCGGCGGCAATATCCCCATCGGAACGGGTGGCGCTCTCGCCGAGAAGCTTCTTGGAACCGGCGCAGTCGTACTGTGCTTCTTCGGCGACGGCGCCACCAACACAGGGGCGTTCCACGAGTCGCTAAACATGGGTGCCTCGCTCCTGTGCGGTCTGCCCATTGTCTACATATGCGAAAACAACCTCTACGGTATGAGCGTGCCGTTCCACGACAAGTCGGTTTCCTGCGCCGGGCAAGCGTCCAAGATCAGGGATATAGCGGTTCGGGCCGCGGCCTACGGCATCCCCGGGGTGATCGTGGATGGTATGGACGTGCTCGCGGTAAAGAGAGCCGTCCAGCAAGCTGTTGACCACGCCCGGAAGACCAGTGAGCCGACTCTGATCGAGTGCAAGACCTATCGCTGGTACGGCCACTCCTCGAGCGACCAGCGAGCCTATCGCACCCGAGAGGAAGAGGCCCAATGGAAGGAGCGGGACCCGATCATCGTCCTGCGCAAGAAGCTCCTAGCCGCAGGGATAGCCACGGATGAGGAGATGGACGCGGTCGAGCAGATGGCGGTCAAGACAATCGAGATCGCTACAAAGTTCGCTCTGGAAAGCCCATACCCACGCGTCAGCGAGCTGTACGACGATATCTACGTGCCCGTCGACCCCCAGAAGCGGGCGGCGGAGATCGCGGCCGAGGCGAAGGCCGCACCCAAGATCAAACAGATAGAGTCCGAGGTCAGAAGACTGGCCGGAACCACTCTGCCGAAGATCAAGGCAAACGATGCCAAAGCGCTCGAGGAAAAGTACGGCATCCCGATCAAGACCTACGGGCAGGCGATCGTCGACGCGCAAGCCGAGGAAATGCGGCGCGATAGTCGGGTCATTGTGATGGGGGAGGACGTCGGTCTCTACGGCGGGGCCTACGCCGCCACGCGCGGTTTGCTCGACGAGTTCGGGCCGGAGCGTGTGATAGACACCGCCATCAGCGAGGCCGCAATCGTAGGAGCTGCGGGCGGTGCCGCGATGCGCGGCCTTAGGCCGATCGCCGAGATAATGTACATAGACTTCCTCACCATCGGCTCCGACCAGTTGATCCACAACCTCGCATACAACCGCTACATGTTCGGCGGCAAAACCAAAGTGCCGGCCGTGATTCGCACAGAGGGAGGCGTCGGCAGGAGTATCGCAGCGCATCACTCAGAAAGCCTCGAGGCAATGTTCCTGCACATCCCCGGGCTGTATGTTGTGATGCCGTCGACCCCGTACGATGCCAAGGGCTTGCTGAAGGCGTCCATTCGAGACGACAACCCGGTCCTGTTCATCGAGCACAAGGTGATGTATTCCGGTGTTATGGGTCCCGTGCCCGACGATGACTACGTTCTGCCGCTGGGGGTCGCCGATATCAAGCGCCCGGGCACCGACGCCACCATTGTCGCCTACTGCCGAATGCTCCATTTCGCAATGGATGCTGCCGAGAAGCTCGCCGCGGAGGGGATCGACGTCGAGGTGATCGATCCGCGCACGCTGAACCCTCTGGATGCGGCTTGCATCGCCGGATCAGTCCGCAAGACCGGCCGCCTGATAACGGTCTCCGAGGGTTACCCACGCTGCGGAGTCGGCCCTGAGATCGCCAGGCAGGTGTTCGAGTACAGGTTCGAGGACGGCACGGTCGGGTTCGACTACCTTGACGCTCCCCCGATCTTTCTGAGCGGCAAGGATTGTCCAATACCTATGAGCGAGCCGCTGGAAGACGCAGTTGTGCCGACCGTAGCGGACATTGTGGACGCGGTACGGTCTGTGGTATAGGGCTCTGCGCCCGCACATCCGAGGTGTGCCGGTCCTGCCGGTTGCCCCCGGGACCGCTTCATAACTACGGCGAGAAATTCAGCCGCTCCCGAGACCAGAACGAGGATGGAGGCTGATCGTCCGGAGCACGGCGTCCCGGACGCAGGTCTTGTGGGCGTATCGCCTGCTCCTTACAGACCAGACACCTGCCCGGGGCACTGTGTTGGGAATACGCTGCCGGAAGCCAGGGCCGGGTAACATACCCCGGCCCGTCCCGAACCCATTCTCCCCGTGGGGGAAGACAGAAGCGTGGAGCTTGCTCTTACTTTATGGGAGAAGGCAGGGGTGAGGATTTGCTGTGCCTAGGGATCTCGGGCCTGTCCGTTACAACGCGATCCTGCGCCCAGGCGCTTCCCACCGAAGCTCCGGAGCAGACGACAACGCGCACCGGTTCCGGGCCCGAAGCTGATAACAGCTGCCGAAACAGGTTGCCCTTCGCTCAGCCGAGCTTGGCCATTCGGACCGTTGTCCCGTGGCCGAACTCGAATCTGACTTTATCCATCACCGCGGTCATACAGTGAATGCCGCGGCCGCGTTCGAGCATCATAGCTTCCTCGATGCTGGGCAGCTCATCCGGGCAAAAACCCGGGCCTTCGTCGCTTATCGATACGAACACCCTGCCCGGGGCAGCCAGGCATCGAACCGTGAACGACCGGCTGGGATCGTTGCCGTTTCCGTGCTCGACCGCGTTCGCCACCGCCTCCCCCACCGCCAGCATTATATCCGAGCGCGCTGCCTCATTCATTCCGACCGACCCGGCTATGGAGTCAACGCGCAGCCTCGCCTCCTGACAGTGAAGCATAGTCGAAGGCAGCGTGAACAGGTCCATAATCCACTTGTCGAGGTCTACCTCGCCGGCATTTAATCCGAACTCCTGCTCGAACCAGCGAATCTCGGATAGCTTCTCCTCCGCGTCTTCTATGGCGGCTCTGTGCCGCGTCTCGTCCCGTGAACAAATGGTCGGAGGGGCCGCTTCAAGCACTTCGGCCATAACAAATATTACCTACCAACTGCAGTGGAATAGCATTAAGTACGCACAGAATAGCACCGCTGTGCTCATCAGTCAAGAGGGTCTAACCCGGTAATTTCACCGGTTTTTTCGCAACAGTGCAGCGATTGGATCCTCGTCCGCGAGTATCTCCTCTTCCGCACGCGAGAATCGCCCGCGGCTCAACTCCACAAACCCGTTACGACCATCTACCGTGACCCTCTCGCCCTGCACAAACGCCGACGTTATCCCTTCGCAGCCGATCACGGCGGGTATACCATAATCCGCTGCTATCGATCCGATCCACGATTCGTCATCGTCCTCGCAGGCGAAAGCGCCGGCCACGCCGAAGAATGGTGTCCAGGCCAAACTCGGGCTTTTGACGATGAGTATGTCGCCGTTGGCCATATTGCTCGCTTCGGCCGGGGTGCGGGCCGGACACACTCTTCCCGTTGCTGCGCCCGGGCTTACCCCCCGGCCCCGGACTATCCCGCGCGCGCCAATCGTAGAAGGCGTTTCGGGCCCGTATCCTTCAGGCCGCAGCCGGCCCGGCGCTGCAAGACGGCCCTGCAACCACAGCTCATGCTTCCGACGAGCCAGCAAGCCGGCGGCAGAAGCTTTCTGAGCCTTGCCCGTCGAGGCTAGAAGTCGAATCATCTCCTCCACCTGGAGAACGAAAATGTCCTGTTCGGCGCGCAGCACGCCCGATTCGACCAGTCGCCCGGCGAGCTCAATCATCACAAGCCTCAGCGCTGCGGCCGCCAGTGCGCACAGGCTCTCCGCCTCGGTTCCGGCTTCCAACCAGCCCCTAGCGAGTTCGAGCACATCGCAGAAGTAATCGGCGGCCCTTCCCTCGTAAAGCTCGGCCGCCTCCAGCTCGGCCGACCGGGTCGAGGCTCGGGACGCTTGATGAAGGGTGACGAGCGATGTGCGTTTTCCCCGTCGGGAAAGCGCGGCGATCAGGCGAAAAAGCGGTTCGGGATCCTCTATCCAGCTCCGCCAGGACGCGATGTCATAAGCCTCGCCGAAATCGGCGAACGCGTAGCCGTATTCGCGCGCGAACGCTTCCACCTCGCCGCGGAACGCGTTCCACCACCCGGCCTCATCAAGGCGACCCAATTTCCGGGCGGCCGCCAATTGGTCTGCCAGATCCTGGAGCCTCGCGTCGCGAGTCACAACTGCTTCAGCCGCCCCGAACATCAGCCGCTGATAGAGACTTCGGGCATCGGTCCCACTGCCCAGAAAGTCTCTCAAAAGCCGCCCGAACCGCGCGGCGGCATACCGCGACTCATCCAGGAGCTCGACCGTCCGGCGCCACGTATCCCACGCCGTCATCAGGCTCCGAACCAGCGTTCGATGATTCATGCTCGACCGGTCCGAGCTGATTATCCCGGCGCAGAGGCTCCTCAGGCTCGGCCTCAATTCAGCGCGCCACCTGTGCAGCAATTCAAACCCTCGGGCCATCTCTCGCGCGCGACTTCGGGCCGGATTGCCTTGCTTGTCGACCCGATCGTCGTTGGCGATATGACGATAGGCGTAACCGTTGATTAGCTCTCGCCGCACGGCGCGCGTGCCTCGAACTGGCTCTGGACGGCGGCGGAGCGTCTCCCAGAGCAAGCTACGTGACAGTGGCGATACAGGCCTCGTGGTCGCCTTGCGCCATTCGACGTTCGCATCCGCTTCGGTTGCCGGTTCGAACGGGAAATAGCAGGGCACGTCCACAAGAGGACGGGCTTGCAGTATCCACAGCCGGCTGCCGTCGTGTGACCATTCAACCTCGACCCGCGATTGAAACACGTCCTCGATAAGGATCGCACGCTCGGCGACGAGCGTTGCAACACGCTTCTCCGGCGAGTCTGCCGAGCACACAGAGAACGGTTCGGCCAGGTCGAACTCGAAATGCTCCTCGCGGCCGCGGGTCGACTCGCAGGTCACGAGTATCCGGTTGGGATTGCCTGTGACCGGACTCGCGGTCAAGGCACAACCCGAAACGGATCGGCCGGCCATCTCCTGGACGATGACAGCCATCGCGGGTTCGCCGTGAGGACGGAGTCTTGCCCGAAATGCCGCGGCTCTCCCATTCCAGATGGATGCCCAGACCTGTTTAACCGCAATCTTGAGATCCGTCAGCCCTTTGACGTTAATACAGCTCTCGTACGCGCCTGCAAAGTCGTGCACCGCGGATGACCTTACCGCCACTTTCGGCTCGTCCAATCCGCACCGCCGAGCAAGCTCCTGATAGGCCAAGGCGATAACGTTCCAGATATCTTCGGCAATCTCGCGGCCTATTATGGCCGATCGCAGGGCTTCGCGGTCCTCGGCCTGCATATCTGTATCGGCTATCTTCGGAGAGCCGGCCGCCCACAGGTGATACCGGTAGGCGTCGGTAACGATCACGAACCCGCGCGGAACGTCAAACCCGGCTGCGATCAACTTCGAGAGGTTCGCCGCCTTCCGACCCGATTTTCCACTCCTGTGGGCCTCTTCCAGCGGTATTGTGAGGCGAATCGACGATGGCATATCCACAGCGCCTTGATTATAGGAGGTCGATGCGATGGAACGCAATCCCGGCGTTTTCCAGATATTGGTTCAGCCTAGCGGGCGCGAACGCCCGAGACCGCTCATCCTGAACTCGTTTCAGTATCGATCCCCGCGGCGCCCGGATTCTGAAACAAGGTCAGCATGACGCAATTCCCGAAGCGCGGCGAACCCTGACCCCCACCCTCTCCCGTCAAGGGTGAGGGGGTTATTGCCGTGCGGGAACTGGGTCCGATGTGCTCCCGCCGGGTGGTCGGACCCAGTCATTCCGCCAAGATAGAAAGACGCGGACGGCGTGCCTTAGATCGGCAAGCGTGCGCGCCCCCGGGCGACACACCCCAGACCTGGATCACCCGTGGAGCTTCCGATACAGCTCCAGGTAGCGCTGGTACACCTCCCGGTACGCGTTGAACAGTGATGGGTTCGGTTCAAAGACCCGCTCCCTGCGGTACCACGCGTCGGATGCCTCGGCAACGCTTGTGTAGCAGCCGATCCCTCCCGCCGCAATCGCGGCCGCTCCCACCGACGCCGCGTCGGAGCAGGCAGGCCGTTCGACCGGCACGCCCAGCAGGTCCGCCTTCATCTGCAGCCACACATCGCTTCTGGCCGCACCCCCAAGCGACCGCACACTCTCGACGCCGACGCCGCGGTCCAACACAGGCTCCAGAAGCTCCCTCAACGAGCAGGCACACGCCTCCATTATGGCCCGCGCGAGATGGGCCCGGGTGTGTCCGAGGGCCAACCCGCTGAAAGCACCGCGCGCCGCGGGGTTGAACGTGGGCATCGCGGTCCCCGCGAAGTGCGGGATCATCGTGATCCCGTCGCAGCCCGGCGGGATGGACTCAACCCCGGCCAGAAAGCTGTCGTAATCTTCGCCGGGAGAACAGATGTCACGGAACCATTTGAGCACAATCGCCGACGTCGTAGCAAAAGAGAGCACAAACCACGATCCTTCGACAGCGTGCCTGCCCACGGTAACCCGCGGGTCATCCAAGCGCTCGGAGGTTGTCGCCACCAGCGCAAGCGCAGTACCGGTGGTTTCGGTCACAATTCCCGGCCGCACGTTGCCCGCGCCTATAGCGCCTGCGAGCTGGTCGTTCGTGCCGACACAAACGGGAATGCCGGGCACAAGGCCCAGCTCCGATGCCGCTTCGGGCCGGAGCCTCCCGGCGACAGTCCCGCTCGGCACAACCCTGGGGAGCTGCTCGGTCGATATCCCCGCTGCCTCGACCAGCCCTGGCGCCCACTCACCGGTGCTCAGGTCGTACATACCGGTAGACTGGGCAGTGACCGGATCCGTGACGACTTCACCGGTAAGACGGTAAATCAGGTAATCAGGCAGCAAGAGAATTTTCCACGCCCTAAGCGCATCGGGGGCGTTCGCGCGAAGCCATGCGAGCTTGAAAACAGTGAGCACCGAAGGAATCCACGGATAGCCGCTCAAAAGTCGGTAATCCTCGCGCGAGAGCCAGGTTTTCTCCCAATCCTGAGCTATCTCCTGTGCGCGATTGTCCACCCAAACGATCGCGTCATAGAGCGGCTTCCCGGAGCGATCGACCGGCACGAAAGTCTGTCCCTGAGAGCTGAATCCAATTGCCGCAAGCTTGGCGGGGTCGGATTTCGATTGTCCGAAAACGGCCCGCGTGCCGGCAACCGCCGCATCCCAGTAGGTCTGCACCGGCGCCTGAGCCCAGTCCGGCCGCGGTGCGGAGAATGAATACTCCTGGGCATGAACTGCGACCGAGCGGCCGGACCTATCGATCAGTGCGCTCTTCAACGCCGTAGTGCCGACGTCGAATGTCAGGTACATGTTATTGTGATCCTCCTATTGGCACAGGAAGTTGTTGTGATAGAACGCAAGCCAAGCGGTAGCGACGATTCGGCGCCCCTCAACTAAGCAGGAGAATCGCCGAAGACGCGCCTGTTGCAACATCCGCTATATGCGCCGACTTTTCCGGTCTCCGGCGCCCGTTGTGCTATGCAAAGCAGCGGGCACAACCGGCCGCTGAATCAATGCTGCGACGCTTACGGGACGGGATTCGGAGCCAACGGAACCCTCTGCCCGGCACGCGCGCCGAACAGCCTCGCGAAGCGCAGCGGCATCAGTGTCCCCAGAACAGCGGCGCGTGCCGAGCCGGCAGGTTGGGCTTGCCCGCCTGCTTCCATGCGGACAACCAGATCCCCGCAAGGGCTTCCGATGCGCTTTCCAGCCGCCGGATCAACATCGAACCCGTATCCTCCGCGAGAGATCTGTAGTACTTGAAACCGTGTCCCGGATCGATCGACCGGGCCCTGTCGTCCGCTTTGAGAATGGGATCAACGAGCTTATAGCTGGATATGCACCAGTCAAACGCGCACTTGATTACGTCGTTGACGGACTCAGGCTCACGCGGCCTGACTTTTTCAGGCCTGACAACAAATGAAGCCAGGCTTTCCTCCCACCTGAAATGGATCCCCTTCTGGCCCTGTGTTCTGCCGTCATAGTCCTTCGTGGTGTGGAACGGCACGTGCGCGTCGCCGACGTAGTGGGCCAGCACAGCCGATTGTACCACGACCTCGATCGCGTCCGGCTTCCTCATCGCCTCGACGAGCCTGTCATAGCGCTCCTTGATCGCCCAGGGTAGCACGCCGACCCGGAGCAGTTTCTGTTTTCCGAACCGCTTCTCAGCGGTCTTGCGATCGGTCGCCAGGTTCGAAAACGGTGGGCTTCCCAGCAAGTCCAGGTCGATGTAGTGCTCCGGTGACACTGCGGACTTGTGGGACTCGCGCCAGTCGTCGGGCAGGTTGCTCAAAGGCACGATGTAGCGCGCGTTAGGCTCGTAGAATGCCCTCATCTGCGCAGGCAATATGGCTATCGCCTCCCGCGTGATCAACTCGTGAGACTCCGGCCCCCACGACCAGGCTCCGCCCGCGCTCAGCAGCAGCACCGGGAGTACCCACCCACATATCACTTTCAGACTCGGACTACTCATAACCTACTCCGCGCAGAGGTCGTTGCGACAAAGCACAAACCCGGCGTTCTCGGCTATCCGACGCCTCTTGACTGCGCGGAAAAATCAAAATCAGCGGAAACCCGCCCACTGGGGATAGCCTGGACTTTAGCCGCCGGGCAGCGGCTTATCGCAACAACCCGGCACAAATGCCTATGGAAATCCTTCGGCAAGCATGATACGCTGCAAATAGGAACCATATCTGCCGCAAGGAAACTCCGCCCGATGGAAACTCGAAAAAACCGAATAATGACCGTAAACGCCGCACTGCTAATCATCGGGCTCGCCGACCTTGTCACCACTCTTTTTTGGCTGCGCAGCGGTCTTGCGGTCGAGATAAACCCCATAATGGCCGCCGTCCTGCGCTGCGGGGTGGATGTGTTCGTCACGGTAAAGCTTGCCACACTTCTCGCCTACGTCGTCGTGATCGAATGGTATCGCCGACGAAGAAACCCCGAGTTCGCCCGCATCGTTGGAAGAATAACCCTCATAAGCTACCTCAGCATCTACGCAATCTCCTTCGCGTGCGTGAATGCCGGGCTCCTGTTCGGATAGCAGGCAGGCTTGAACCCACAGCCGGGCCCCCATTCGGCTAATCCGCTGAACAGCGCGTGCCGATACTAATCATGGTGGGCGCACGAGCACGCCCCGGCACGACTCTCTCTGCGCTCATTCCCGAGGGAACTGAACTTGGGGCGGCCTTCGGCCACATTCCCTGGCGGCGGCCCGGACACGCGGAGGCCGCAGTTCGCAATCCTTGCCAGGACGGAGGATAAAACGTCAAGGTGACTTACTCCTACGGGGCGTTGCGGTGCAGTACGCTCGAGCGTGTTATTGGCGTTGTGCCCGCTCAGGCCCTTGACTGCCGATGGGCAGCAACACCGGCTCCTGCATGCATCACGAGGTGCTGCCTCCGGTCCGCGACGGGATGCAAGGGATGTGCCGCATGTGCCATCGGCGTGCCGGGCGTCAAACCTGACGGGCGACTAGCGATATGTCGGCGAAACAAGCATTCAAATCGTTTTCTCAGCGAGTCGGACTTGACATAGGAAGCCACACCGTCAAGGGCGTGGAGGTAGCCGAGCGCGGTTCGGAGATTGTCATACGCTCCGCGGCCGCCGTGCCGATACCCGGAGTAAGGTCGAGAACAGACCCGCCCGACTACGGCTCGGTGATTCAAGCGATCAAGACCCTATGGTCTTCAGCCGGGTTCCAGAGCAAAGCGGCGGCAATGGGCCTCTCGGCCGACTCGGTGTATCTGAAATGGCTGCATCTTGAGGCTGCCAGTCCTGAGGAGCTGGACACGACCGCTCGCGCCGCTGCGGCGCGAGGAGCACCGTTTCCGCCTGATGACGTCATCGTCGACTACCGCGTGATGACTTCTCGAGGCCGAAGCGGGCGCAACGTTCATTTCGTGTTGCTCGTGGCCGCCTCGGCGAGAGTGGTCGACGCGCTTCTCAATGCCGCAGAGAGCGCCGGGCTGGAGCCGATAGCCGTCGACATAGGTGCGGCGGCGGCCCTGAGAAGTATTGACGGATACCGAAGGCCGACCTGCGCGCTGTGGAGCGGCCAACCGCTCGCGCACTGCATAGTGGGCGCCAGAAACACAACTATAGCCGTTGTGCGAAGCGGGGAGCTGGAGTTCGCGCGCACCGTGCCGGTAGGAGGGTCAGACTTTACCGAGCGCATCGCCGAGCATCTTTCGGTGAGCCTGTCGGAGGCTGAGAA
>JBMFPI010000021.1:1856-18574 GCA_049969195.1 Armatimonadota bacterium | reverse complement strand
CGATGGTGTTACTGCAGACGTATTTATATACGTTCACTCCGCGGGTCTGACCGATCCTGTGCGATCGGTCCTCTGCTTGTCTTTCCGTCGCGGGATTCCACCACCGGTCGAAATGGAAGACGTAGGACGCCGCTTGCAGGTTCAGGCCCAATCCGCCGGCCTTCAGAGAGAGAATCAACACTCTGGATTCCGGGTCAGCCTGAAATGAATCCACCGCGCGACGGCGGTCATCGAGGCTCATATCCCCGGTGTAAATATGCGGGCGAAACTCGCTCAACTTGTCGGCAAGCTTTCTAACGCCGTACTGCTCACTCGTGAACTGCGAGAATATCAGAGCCTTGTGCCCTTCCTCGGAGATAGCACGCAGGCGCCCCGCTACGTCGTCCAACTTGGACGAGCTTCCGGTTCTGAACGAGAAGTTGCAGACCTGTTTGAGCCGGGTGATGAGCGCAAGTACGTCCGCGACTGAGACGCTCTCACCCTTGTCCCTCAGCTCTATCACGCCGCCGGTGAGAAGTTTCTGGTAATCCTCACGCTGCTCGGGTGTGAGCTCAACGTAAAGCTCTGTCTCCATTTTTGGAGGCAGGTCGGGCAGCACGTCGCTCTTCTTCCGACGCAGTTGCAGCCGCTCTAACCTCTCGCGAACCTCTCGATCACCGGCGGCAAATGCGGAAGCATAGCCGGCTTGAGAAGGCTCCAGAAAAGAGAGAATCGTGCGAACGTCATCTAAGCTGTTCTCAAGCGGGGTTCCGGTGATCGCCCATCTACGAGGCGCCCACAGGCTCCGCGCAGCACGGCTGATATCAGAGTCCCAGTTCTTGATCCGCTGAGCTTCGTCTAGGCACACAAGGTCCCACGGCAGAATTGACGCCCCCTCGCCACGCGCCAATGCGATGTCATTGCGCAGCGTCTCGTAGCTCACCAACTTGACGTGGACATTGGCTTTCCATTTCCACCGGCGCTCATTTTGGGGGCCGGACACCTCCAGCACTCTCAGTTCGGGCGCCCACCTGTTCAACTCGTGACGCCAGTTCCTGAGGACCCCTGCCGGCGCGACGACCAGCACCCGCTCGATCTCGCCGCGGCGGGCAAGAATCCGCATTGCCGCCGCGGCCTGAATCGTCCTGCCCAGCCCCATCTCATCCGCGAGAAGGACCACGGGTCGATTCACCAACGCCGCCACGCCCTCTTTCTGGAACTTGTGCAGTTCGCCCGGCCATTCGAGCGGTCCCGAACCTGAAAGACACGTCGCAAGAGGAGGCGACAACACGACAGCGAGCCTTTGGGCGAGCGAGACTTCCTGGATGTCGGGTTCGGAAACCTGCTCTGCGCTGCTGACTATTGTGGGTCCACGCGGTCGCGTCCTCGCGCCGGCAGCTCGCTCACGCGCTTCTGGTTCCTCGGCGGTCACAGAGCGCAGCGAGACCGAGCCGGGCCCAAGGCACCGGGGAGCAGTCGCCTCCAGCTCCAGCACGGAGACCTCCGAGGTCCACCGCACAGTGGAGTTCTCGGCGAACGTACATGGAGTGGAGAGGCCGCCTATTTCGCCGGAGGTTACAACTGCGGGTGGCGGGAGAAGCGTTCTGGCCACCGAGACGCGAATATCGGGGCGCCCGGGCCAAAAAAGGAAGCGTCTTCGCACCTTCCGGCCTGACAAGACCAGATGATACGGAATGGCCCCGCTTGATGCCATCAGACGGCCTCGTCGGGATAGACCTCACGCAGGCCGGCCTCTACCCTCTGAAACGGCTCGACCAGCATTCCGCGACTCGACACGGCATCGAAAAGACGCCGCGCGTCCGAACCGGGTTCGGGTGCATCGGGAGTCCAATAGACCGAATACTCGATTCCCGCCTCGGTGCGCTTTTCGGCCTCAGGACGCTCCGCAGGCGACACAGTTGTCGGCAGGTCGGAGCGTGCCGCCCGGCCAACTGGCATATCCACCTGAATTTGCTCAGAAAACAGGTGTGGCCCGACTTCCTCCGCACGGCACAGAATGACAAGGGGCGACACAGGGCAAGCATCGAACATAGCAACGCACAAGGACCTTACGCAGTACGTTCGAAGATCGTCCTGGTGCCAGAGGGCCGAGCTTGGCGCTTTGAGGCGCGCGTGGGTGAATTCGACCGGCTCTCCCATCGCGTTCATCAGGAAAAGCGCGCCAAGCCACTCGCTACCCTTACGCGGGACAAACCTCAGAAAGCCGACAGTTCCGGCGATTTCGTCTTCGATCAGATTCTTGAACCGTATGGCCATGGTGCATCAGACGCCCAACCGGGGGCGATATCCTCTTGCTCATCCTTGCTGGTCAGCGCAGAGTCTTCGGAATAGTCCCGCGTGACCTTTTCCGCCGTGATGTCAGGCCGGTAGCCTGGGTAGAGCAGCGCCAGGTCCCACTGTGTGATCCACGATTTCACGCGCTGCCGAATCGAGCTCGATGTCAGCTCCTCTCTTGCCATTGGTGGGGGTGCATCCCACTCGAATGCCCGTGAATGGAGCCGGCGAAGCTTTTCCTTCAGTTCCTCGAGTTCCTCGGACCGGGCGGAGCGCAGGATCATCGGGGAGCTCAGCAGCTTCATCCCGAGCTCGACATCCGTGGCAAGCTGCCTTTCCGGTCCGTTCAAATATCGGTCAGACCTGAGCCACTCCGGCATATCGTGGTCGCCCTTTTTCTCAGCCTCGCCCTGGAAATCGTCGGTTATAGCAAAAACCGGCAGCAAGCCGCAGATTCGAAAACCCTCAGTTTTGCCGGCGAGTCGCGCGATGTTCGCATATGATCTGGCGCGCTGCATCCTGCTGTAGCGGAGCATCAACTCCACTTCGTCAAAGAGCACCACCCAGCCGTTGTAGCCGGCTGCGTGGAAGAAACGGGGAAGAAAGCTCCAGAGCTGAACAGCAAGCTCCTTGAGCGCTACCTTAAGGTCCCTATACTCTTTATGCCGTCCAATGTCCTTTAGACGAGTGCGTATGCGGGAGACTTTCAAGGGGTAGCCGGACCACTCCCTGGCGATCTGATTCACAATCTCGTCCCGATCGGTGGATTCCAACAGAATGTGCAGCAATGGTACAAATCGGTTCTGGTACTCGGGCTGATTCTGCGCCCATTCACACAGGTGTGCGAACCTTCCAAGGCCCGCCTCGTCAGATCTGGCAAGGATCTCCGGTATCGCTCGCCCGGCTCTGCCGGGCACCGTAGCCGTCTCAGCGGCTGAGCGGTATAGCCTGGTCAGGTCGAACAAAGGCGTTTCCTTACTGACGACGACATAGCTGCAGACGCAGTTGTGCTCAAGAGCCTGGTGTCTCAGATACTCGAGGAGGTGTGACTTGCCGCTGCCGAACCCGCCGGAGATAACCATGTGCCGCCCCCGTTCATCTCCCTGTTGGCAAGCCAGTGACGTGTCTTCGCGCAGCTCAGTGAATTTCTGAGTCACGTCGCCCTGGAAAACCCCGAGCTGCTTCACCACGTCTCTATTCGGAACACCCGACCGCAGCGCCTCAATCGCGCGCCTCGCGCCGTGTCCAGTATTGTCTTCCATCAACGTATGCCTCCGGGTCAGTATGATACGTCTGCCAGGCGCACCACAGGTGCGAGAAGATTTGGCGTATCGCGATCGTGAACGTCGTCGAAAAGTCTGTACTGAAGGGCAAGGTAGGAGAAGAGAGACTGCTTTTCGTGAGTTTCCAGGCTGCTCGGACCGACGCAGCAGATCAGGCAGTGGGTGATCTCGTCGAGGTCATCTATGAACTGCCTGAGAACTTCGCAGGCGTCCAGAAAACGCCCACGCGGGTAGTGCAGCGATGATGGTGCGTTTTCTGACTGGGTCACGCCTGTGTCGTAACCCAACATCTGGTGGCTCGCCAGTTGAAATGGTTCCCTGGATGCGCGCGGGATTAGCAGTGCTCCCAGGTCTAGGCCAATAACAATGCCCTTATCGTTGAACTTCGCCATCTGGTGGGCAAGCGCGGTGATCATATCCCGGGCGTTATAGCGATCGATGCGTGAGGATATCCCGAGCCTGTTGAGCGATGCCAAGCTGACTTTTTCCCCGCGCAGCCAGCCGACCAAAATGTCGGCCTCCTTAGGTTCGACGTTGCTCGGGAAGAACTGCGAGTAGTAGAGCTGGGAAAGAGCGGTCCGGAAGTCCTTGCACATCTTGGTGCTCTGCCCAATCTCGTCCGTGATGCGCCGTCGGATGGTTCTTGTCAGATCCTCCTTCGTACACCCGCTCGCATCGGCAATCGCGTCCAGATCACTGAGGGATGCGCCGTGCGGCCGAATGTAATTGAGACGCTCCAAGAGGTCTGTGGCACACCGTTCAGCCAGCTTGTTCCAATCCGCCTGGCTGGCAACTGCGAAAAATACCTGGTCTATTCGATCAACCCGCGTCTCGGCGGCCGATACGTGTGCGTAGAAGTAGCCGTGCTCTTCCGCCAGGCCTTTCAGACCGCGCAAAGCCTCCTGGGTTTGCCCGTCGTCCCGAGTCAGCAGCAATTTAAATGCAGAGCCGCCTGAGCCAATGAAGTCACTGAGATAGTAACGATCTATGACCTGCAACCATTTCTCAATTCGTGGGTCCATATCAGCCTACCCTGTCACGGGGTCAAATCGGATAGTGCAATAGACTTTCCTTTGACCGTCGCGCGTGATAATCGAGAGGGTCTTGGCGGCGTTTCTTCTGCCGCTACTGGCCTGGAACGTGGCTATGTGCCCTGAGACCTCCAGCGGCTCGCCGGACGCATCCAGCAGGTAAAGATCCCGCACAAACTCCTGTTCGGAGTAGTCGGAATCCGGAGCACTGGACATCATGCTGTATATGTCCTTCAGGTAGATCAATTTCCCCTCCCAGCGCTCCGACCGCTTCAGATTACTGGAAGCCAGTTTCTTGTAGACGTTGAACAACGATCTCAAGAACTTCGCCCGCGGTCTGCCCGGGCAGTTCTGCAAGTCCTGCAGTATTTCGGTCAGCTTGCTGGGGCGGACGGTGCTGTATGACTTCTTGTCTATTCGCACCGTCTTAGCGTCCCGGTCGACCCGAACTATGGCCGGATAGACGTAGAACGCTTCGTCGAGCCGGTGGCAGTCTACGCGGGCTCCTTTCAGTAGACTCTCGAGCTCCTCCAGGTACTCGTCGGAGCCGAAGTAATCGTGTATGCCCGAGTTCAGCCATCGGTCCCTAAACCGGCGCAATCCTTCGAGCGCGTCGGACAAACAGGACTCCACTTCGTCGAGACGTTTGGAAACGCCCTTCAGGTCTCCATCCTGCAGCATCTTTAAGGCTGTTTTCCCTTCACGAGCGCTCTTCAGAGCAGAATCCACCGAAGGTGTGAGGATCTCAACACACTGCTCTATCTCTTCCTCGAATCTCATCCCTTGCTTCCCCAATATGCCGTCAATTTGAATCAGTGTTTATGTTCTACGTCGTGAGCGCTCCTTGCTCTATCCATCCGCTGGCGGCACTCGGTGTAAACTGATGGCGGCGAAGATGTGACAAGTCCCGGGTCTACCCCACGCGCCCGGCTGAGCTGACATCCGCCCGGGGTAACATACTCCGGCCTGCCAGGGCCGAGAGCGCCCGCATCACAGGTCGCAAGCTCAGCCCTTCAGCCCGGTCAAAGTTACTCCCTGGATCATATAGCGCTGGGTAAAGAAGAAAACGGCAAGAACGGGGAGCATCACAAGTGTCGCGGCGGCCATCATCATCGCGGGCTCGCCGCCATGCGCGCCCTGGAAAAGCTGGAGAGCGTAGGCGAGGGTCATTTTCTCCGGCGAGCTGATGTAGATCAGGGGGCCCATAAAGTTGTTCCAGCTTCCCATAAATGCAAATATAGTGAGCGCGGCGAGGGCAGGCTTGATCAGAGGCAGCATGATGTTCCAGTAGATGCGGAAGTAGGAGCAGCCGTCGATCTTGGCGGCGTCCTCGAGGTCGGTCGGTATCGTAAGAAAGAACTGCCGCAAGAGGAATATGTTGAACCCGCTGCCGAAGAATGCCCCGAACCATAGCGGCCTGAGCGTGTCTATCCATCCGAGTGCGCGGTAAATCAGGAATACCGGGAGCATCGTAACCGCCCCGGGGATCATCATCGTGGCGATCATGATCACGAACAACAGGTCCCGCCCGGGCCAGCGCAGTCTTGCGAACGCGAATGCGACCAGCGAGCTGGAGAGCACGGTGCCGATAATGACAAGCCCGGTCACGTAGATCGTGTTCCACAACGGCACCCAGCCCTTTCGATACTCAGGAGGCAGGAAACTGAGGGCGTCGCGGTAGTTTGACCAGAGCGCCGCAGGGTACAGATCCGGTTTGATCCTCGACGCAGGCAAAATGCGCTTGGCGCCCGTTCCATCGAGGAACCGGACCTCCCAGTTGTCGCCCGCAAGCTCATTCAGCTTGACGACGCGAACTTCGCGGCCGTCTAACCGCGTGACATAGACTTTCCGGACTACGCCGTCGACCTTTCTTGTCCGCTGCATCATCGGGATTATATCCGGCGGGAACATGTTGGTGCGCTCATCGGGTTTTAGCGAAGTGGTCACAAGCCAGTAGAACGGCACAGAAAACACCACCGCGCCCGTCACCAGCGCTAGATGCAGCTTGATCTGGCGGGAGAGCTCCGCCTGGTGTTTGCGATCCTGCCAGGTTAGTCCGCGGGAAATGAGGCGCTTTGCCAAGGCCAGGCAGACGTCCAGTGTCCAGCAGAATACTATAATCAGCACGACGACCGGCGCCGACGTCACCCGGCCGTCGGACTCGATGCGCGCGCAGCATAGGCGGGTTACAAGATACGCCGCTGCATAGCCCGCAGCAACGAAGAACAAGCCGCGCGCGTTCCTACGCAAAAGCGAGTCCAAGCAAAGGAACGTCGTCAGCCATATCGCCAGATAGGCCAGCGCTACGGCGAACACCCAGAGAACGAAGTCCACCTACTTCCCCCTCTCCGCCTCGTAGTGCACCCATCTGGGCGCGATTCTGAGCTGGGCGAGCGTGAACGCCAGGATTATCGCGAACAGCACCCACGCCAGCGCCGACGCGTAGCCCATACTGAAGTATCTGAACGCCTTATTAAATAGATACAGGACCGGGACGAGAGTGGAATCCACAGGTCCACCGGTTCCGTTGGTCATGACGTAGACATTGTCAAATGTCTGCAACACACCGATGGTGCCCATGATCAGGTTGAAAAAGATATACGGGCTCAGCATCGGCAGCGTCACGTGTCGGAATTGCTGGAAACGGCTTGCGCCGTCGATCTCGGCGGCTTCGTAGTAGGAGGTCGGTATACCCTTGAGACCGGCGAGCCAGATGATCATACCGCCTCCAGCGCCCCACAGTCCCATCACGATGAGTGCCGACTTGGCCCCGAAATAGCTCGGCGGATGTGCGAAAAAGCCCGGCAGCGGGACGCCCAATGCGCCAAGCGTGTGCTTCCAGAGCCACGCCACCACCCCGAAGAACTCGCCCGGTTGCGCAATCCAGCCGGGCGGCTGAAGCCCGAACCACTGTGTCAGCGTCGCCTTCCAAACAGCGTTCACGATCCCCCACTGAGGGTTGAGCACCCACAGCCATAGCACCGCCGACGCCACCACCGGCACAATCGACGGCAAGTAGTACAGCGTGCGATACCAGCTCATGCCCTTGACGTTTGTGTTCAGCAACATCGCGATTCCCAGCCCGGTGATTATCCCGAGAGGCAGCCCGATCGAAGCCAGGAATGCCGCATTGTAAAGCGCCTTCGAGAGCAGGCCCCAGTCGTAGGTCACCAGCCCTTTGTAGTTCGCCAGCCCAACCCACCGGGGCTTGTGCAACACGTCGTAGTCGCAGAAGCTGAAGACCACGGACGCCACGATCGGCCCGATCATAAACACGAGAAACCCGATTATCCAGGGCGACGCGAACAGATACCCTGCATAAGCCTCGCCGCGCGTCAGTGTGGCGACCTTCTGAGACCGGCGCGCCAGCACCCACACGATCGCGACCAATGCGCCAATGGCGGCAATTATCGCCGCCCAAAGCGTCCAGAGCGGCGTCACGGGGTAAAGCTCGCGCGAGAAGACCCGGTCCAGCTCGCGCTGCACAACTCTGGCCGCTTCGTTCATCGCGCGTGCTGGAGTGTAGCCCGTTTCGGCGTGGTGGATTGCGAGGTCGAAGGCGCGCACGTGCTCGTCCCAGAGCTGCTGACCGACAAACGTGACCGGCCTGTAACGCGAGTAAGGCATCATAGACAACGCGAAGCGCAGACAGTTGCGAAACTTCGCATCCTTCGGCGCGAACCTCGCGTAGACAGCCTCGTTGACGCGTTGATTGGCATGCATCGTTGGGACGAACGGGCGGCCCTTCGACAGGTTCCAACGTCTCTGTGCTTCGGCGGCAATTACCCCTGCCTCGGGGCTCGACATCCACTTGATAAACTTCCAGGCCAGTTCCACGTGCTTTGCGCCGACCGGTATGGCCCAGGAGAAGCCCCCGCTCCAGGTGATGTAGCGAGGCTCAGCGGCCGAGGAAGAGCGGACCGCAGGAGCGCGGCCTGCTTTCTCTTTTCCGGCGATGGGCGGCCGGGAAGACGGCGGAATGGCAAGCGGAACCCCCTGAGCGTCGTACCGGACATTCGATACCGTGCGCCTGAAACGCTCGTTGGGGACGGGCGCCGGGGCGACGCCGAAGTTCAGATCGGGGTTGAAACGGGCGATGTTGTTGGCGGCGCCGTCTACGTCGATCTTCATAGCCACTTTGCCCGTCAGGAATGGGTCGAGCGCATAGCCCTGAAACCCCGCCTGGAACTGGTCCACCTTCTGCGCGCCGCCGAGCGCGTCGTAGACGCTGACCATATACTCCAGCGCCTTGATCGAGCGCGGGTTGTTCATCGTGCATCTACGGCCGTCGGGGCTCATAAACTCGCCGCCCATCTGCCAGGAGTAGAGATACAGCCAGCTATTTCCCCAGTTCGGAATGAAACCGATCTGTCGGATCGCACCGGACTTGTCACGCTTCGTGAGCCTGACTGCATACTCGCGGAGCTCGCTCCAGGTGGCGGGCGGCCTGTTGGGGTCAAGACCGGCTTCGCGGAATAACGTCTTGTTGTAGAAGAGAAAGCGGTCGTCGGTGGAGTTGGGGATCGCGTAGACCTTGCCCTTGTAGGTAGCCTCCGCCCAGCAGGGCTGGTAGTAGTCCTCCGGGCGAATGGCGTCGGGCTTGTTTCGGTCGCGTCTGATAAGCGGGGTCAGGTCCATGAACGTGTCGCGGGAGGCCCAGTCGCCGATGGTGAAGCGATCCTGGTTAATGACATCCGGCGGTGTCTTGCCCACGATGGATGTCATCAGCTTTTGCGGGTTCATCTGACCCGCGCCCATTCCCAGGATGCTGACCTTGACACCCGGGTTCCTGCGTTCGAACTCGGCTACTTGCGCCCGCAGCCCAGCCGCCTCCTCGCTCGACTGAAGCCCCCAGACGGTGAGCTTTACCTTCTTCCCGGCGCACGCAGGCGCGGAGAACAGAATGGGCAGGATGGACAGGACGTAGAGACGCTTCATACGCGAACCCGACTGTAGAGTCACTGTATGCGTTCTACGCGGGAGCGCGAAAGTCCTGCGTCAGGCCGCCTCACGTCAGGCCGACCTGCCCCGATTCAATGGCCGCAGGTCCACATCGCTGCCCCCAACGCCATTCTGACGACCATGCATATGGTACACACGATGATCGTGGCGCAACCCGCAGACTCGCCCTTGGACATTCCCACACCACCGAATATGACCCCGAGGACCCCGAACAGGGGTGGGAAGATGAAGATGGAGATCACGGCGAGCAACAAACCGGCGGTGCTGTAAGCAGACCCCTTGCCTCGTGTGCGGTCTTGCGAGGCAAGCCTATGGCCGCATGTCGGGCAGAAAGCGGCTTGTGGTGCACATATGGTTCCGCAGTTTGCGCAGGACACGGCAAGGAATATGGGTTGGGCTTGCCCCAGAGCGCCTGGCGATGGCGGCGCGGACGCAGAGACCGGATAAGGGCCATCCGAACGAACGACCGGCTGGCCGCAGCCCGGACACTGTGCGAGGTGCGTCCCGAATACGGTTCCGCAGTGGGCGCACTGGTGGCTGATCGGCCCGCCCGACGCAGCGACGTGCTGCGCACCGGATGTAGCCGGGTCGGAAGGAGGCGGAGCCGGCGCGTACATCGTCTGATTCGCCTGCCGCTGGACTGGCTGCTGCGGCTGCGGGGAAGGCTGCAGAGGCTGAGCCGGCGCGCGGTCGGCGCGGATGTCGGAGAGCATGTCGGTCTTCAACGGTTCCTGCGCGTAGTTGAGGGCCGTCGGAGAATGCCGGGGCGCCGGATCTGCCCGGGCGCGACGTCCTTTGCCCTGCTAGAACGTTGACGCCGGGGCCGGTGCACGGGTAGAATGTGTGTGAGGCGGCAGGCTTGAATCGATCCTGAGGTGGGAAAAAGCGACGTGGGCTCTTCCCGCTTTCTATGCTGCGGAATGGGCCGAGTACCACCACCTGGCAACAGCGCACCCGGTGCAACTCCTGCTTTATACAAACACTCGCTCTCGCTTTACGGGAGAAGGTCGGGTGAGGGTTCGGTGCGCTGCGGGAACTCAGGCCGGCAGGCGCCCAGGGCGACGGTCTACGCGATCATTGCCGAAGTGTATCACCGGGAAACATCATAGTCCCCGGGGCGATCAGGCTGATGGGATACACTCGTTTCCGGAGGTTCTCGCGCTTGTTTGAGGAGGGTCGAATCGCCGAAAACGCCACGTAAGCGGTCGGTCGCAACGACCTCGCGATGGTCTCACGGCTTTCCTAGATAGGCTCCTGTCGGCTGCTTAATGTTTCATCACAGGAGGACTCCGGATGGGGACGAGAATCCTCGTCGTCTTGTTGTGCGCCGTGTCGGCGGGGGCGGCTACGTGCTACCCCGAGAACTTTGCGTCGCCCAAAATGGGCGCGAGCGTGATCTGCCGTGCGAAGCTCGAGGGGAACCAGGATCCCAATAGGCTTCTGAGCGACGAGCCCGCGCCCAAAGGTCAATTGGTGTTCGCGAAGGTCGATCAGCAACAGGTGTTTGTGGTTGACCTGGGAGACGAGCGTATATTCGACCGGGTCGATTTCGGCACCGGTGGGGCGGGAGAGGACCGCAACGCGAAACGTGTTCGAGTAGAGGTCTCGACGAAATCACTCGACGGACCCTACGAGACCGTCTTTGAAAAAGCAAACCTGGGCTGGTTCCAGGTTCTGCGGCTTCCCAAGGTGAGGGCGCGGTGGGTTCGCTTCGACCTGGGCGAAGGGCCCGAGGGCGCGCTGGTGCGCAACCTCCGAATATACAAAGGGTACGAACACCCGCGGTTGAGCGAGGTTACTCGCCTCTTATACGAGCGGATCAAATCCGACCTGCCGGGGCTGGAGGAGTTCTACAAACAGTGCGAGGCGAAGAACTGGAAGGCCGCCTGCGCCGCGCTCAGGGACTACTGCCGCAAGAAATACCCTCTCGAGGACAAGCCGGATCCGACCTATGACCTCACACGTGCCGAGGCGATGAGATCCGGGGATCTCGATTTCGCCGGAATCAAACGCAAGGAGGTCGTGCCGATTGACTGGAGCTATATGAAGACCGCGGATTGGTACGAGCACAAGAACTTCCTTAACCGCGGTTCGCCTATCGGCGTTCCCGTCATGGCCTATTTCAACACCGGCGACGTCAAATGGGCCAGGCAAGCCAGGTCGGTTTTCTACGACTGGATCGATGCCAATCCCAAACCCACGGTTATGAGCGGGGCGGACTATCCTACGTGGCGCACCCTAGACTCCGCAGGCCGGCTCGGCTGGCTTTCTTATGCGTTCCCCAAAGTTATCTGGGGCAAGGACTTTGACGACGAGCTGTTCGCTAACTGGCTCTACGCCATCTGGGAGCACACCGACTACATAAAGAACGACAATTTCACGGGGGGCAACTGGCTGGCGCACTCTGTAAGTGCAGTGCTGGAATCGGCGCTGCAGTTTCCGTTCTTTGCCGACCGGCAGATATGGCTCGACTACGCTAAGTCCAGCTTCGAGAAGAACGTCCTGCGCGACATCTACGCGGACGGCAAGGAGATGGAAGACGCTCCTGGCTACGTATGCTTCGCCTACAACGCAATGCTCGGGACCTTGCAGGCCCTGGAAGAAGCTCACATATCGGTCGACCCGGAAGTCCGTTTGCGGCTCGACAAGACGACGGACTTTCTGGCCGCGGTGACTCAGCCCGACGGCAACACGCCGGCCATCGGCGACTGGGGAGGTGGCGCCGCGTATCCTCTGCCTAAGGCCATCGACTACTTCAAGCGCGAGGATATCAAATATGTCTGGACCCGGGGCAAGGAGGGCAGAATCCCGGATAGGGCCTCAGTCGACTTCCCCGAGGGTCAGTGGAGCATAATGCGAAGCTCTTACGACGAAAAGCCCTACGAGAACGCGCGACATCTGGTCTTCAAATCGAGCTGCGGCCCTCACGGGCATAGGGACGTTCTTTCTATCACCAATTATGCCTACGGTCGTGAGCTCCTGATCGACCCCGGGATTCGAAGCTACGAGCGGGCCGACGGCCAGCTCTACGCGCAGACCTCCTATCACAACACGGTAACCGTTGACGGCAAGAACAGCAACCGCTCGCACGGCAAGACCGAACGCTGGGTATCCAATGCGGGGTTCGACTACGTGCTCGGGTCCCACCAGGGATACGACAATCTGAGCCACATCCGCGGCATAGTCTTTGTAAAGCCGGACTATTGGGTCGTGCTGGACGAGATTCGCGGCGACGACAGGACCGATCACATTTTCGACCAGAATTGGCACTTCGCCGAGAACGCCGGGCTTGTGGAGGACCCGCTAACCAAGGCGGTCCATACCAACTACCCGAAAGAGCAGGGGGACGGGTACACTAAGGACGGCCAGCTTCTGATGGTCCCGGTCAATCCTTCCGGTCTGAACTCTCAACCGGTCGAGTTCTACATCGCAACAAGTCGCATGGTCGGCGGCCAGCCGATCAAGTCCAAGGGATGGAAATACTCCAGGACAGGCCCGCCCCCGGCGCGACTGGATGTCGTGCTGTATCCATACACGGGCACGGCAGTCCCCGATGTGACGGTGAGTCGGCTGGGTATTGAAGGGAACCCGGTCGGAGTTGTGGCGCTGGAGATCCGAAACGGCGATGAGGTCGATTACGTTGTCGTCTCCCGGACGGGCGCTCAGAAGGTCTCAATCAGCGCCGAAAACCTCGACGTGGACGCGGAGGTGGCAGTTATTCGAACGAGGGCCGGAAAACCGGTGCGGGTCTCGGGCGCGAACATCAGGTCCGTCGCTATTGGTGGAAATTCGATTTTCAGCGCAGAGCAGGCCCAGCCGAACGTAGACCTAGTTCTGTAGCGGTGAAACACGTTTGCTCAGCCGCTCCGGACCGTGCCGCCGGACTGATCAGCAGATAAGGAGACCGTATGAACGCGAATTATGACGTCTTTTCGGAGATTACCCGATATCGAGTCATCCCCGTGATCGCGATAGAATCTGCCGAGGCGGCTCTGTCGCTGGCCGACGCCCTGGCGCAAGGCGGCTTGCCGGTGGCCGAGATCACATTCCGCACGGATGCGGCCGCCGAGACGATCTCCCTGCTCAAGAAAGAGCGCCCGGAGCTCATCCTGGGAGCGGGGACGGTTCTCACGCTGGAAAACCTGCTGCGCGCGAAAGACTGCGGGGCCTCGTTTGCCGTCGCACCCGGGACGAACCCCGAAATAGTGCGGAAGGCAAACGAGATCGGCCTGCCCTTTGTGCCCGGGGTCGCTA
This sequence comes from Armatimonadota bacterium, assembly GCA_049969195.1. Lineage (GTDB taxonomy): Bacteria > Armatimonadota > UBA5829 > UBA5829 > UBA5829 > CALJES01. The sequence goes on along the minus strand of JBMFPI010000021.1, from coordinate 4,770 downwards.
CCGCGAGCGAGATAGAGCAGGCTCTAAGCCTGGGCTGCCGCATTCAAAAGTTCTTTCCCTCGGAGGCAAGCGGCGGCGTGGCCATGATAAAAGCGTTGTCGGCGCCGTATGCACACACGGGAGTCCGGTTCGTCCCAACCGGAGGAATCACGGTCGCCAACCTGGCGGACTACCTTTCGCTACCGACGGTGGCCGCCGTCGGCGGAACCTGGATAGCGACAAAGGAAGACATATCGGCCGGCCGATGGCAGGAGATCACCCGGAGATGCGAAGAGGCGTGCCGGGTAGTCCGGTCACTGGCTCGGTGACGGGTGTTCGTCTTCGCTCGTTCGGCGGCGTGCTGTCATAGCGCATCCCTGACTGTCCTTACCCCTACAGGCTCTTGCGATAGGGGGCCGGCGATTCGAGGCTCCTCGACCAAGCGAGAGAACCTCCGGAAACGTCCGGTTTGCGGTCTCTCGCAACGATTTGCTTCCGCGACAAGTTTGTAAACTGTCCGAGATCTCGGCGCGCTGTCGGTAGGGCGGCCCGGTCAGCCTCGCTTTCGGTAAGCGGCAGCCAGGCCGATGATCCCGCTGAGCGTGCCGAGCGCTGCCGACGGCTCCGGGACCGGCGGAGGCACGACCTTCACCAAAGGCTGGGTGCTGAAGTTGGCCTTGAGAATATCGTTGCCGCAGTCCGGGCGCCACGACGCGGTGAACGAGAAGCTGTCGGGAGTAAGCCCGATAGCTTGCCACGGCACGGCCACCTCGTAAGCGAACACCCTCGCTCCCGAAAGCACAAGGCCCGTGTCAATAAAGTTTACCGCCGCAGACCCTGCAAGGGTCCCACTGCCGCTGACGTAGAACGCCGGAGCCATTTCCGAGTCCGCAGGAAGTGCGGCATGGCCGACACGGTCCCAGCGCGGATTGAGCTCGATTCTGCCCAAAGTACCGAGGTCACGGGCGTGGATATCGTCTACCTCGCCGTTGTGCCAGACCAGGAACTCGGGGTTGGTCGTGGACGGATCGACCGCCCAGGTAAGGCCGCTGAGTCGGAGGCCGACGCCATAGGTTGCATCGCCAACTTGAATCATCAGGTCTCCCGGGCCGAAAAGGCGGGTGCCCGTCCCCATCTCGGGCGCCGGCAGGCCGTATTGGGCCGCGCCGGTGATGATCATGAAGCGCGCGGCATCCGTATCAGGCTTGAAGAAGAGGGCCTGGGCGTCCGACCGCCGGCTGGCAAGGAATCCCTCGCCCGGAGACGCGGCAGGGAATGGGCCGAGCCAGGCTGAGTCAACCTTCGTGTACTTGTATCCACCGACGACGTATCGAACATCAGACGCCGCTACGCCGTCGAAGGTCAGCTGGCTGGAGCCCTGGTACGTCTCAGTGCCGACTGTAACGCCCCAGAAGTCGTACGCAGGCGCCGCGGTTCCCAGCATCGCAAAGGCAACAAGAATCAAAGCAGATACAGACAGTGTTTTCATCATAGTTCGCTCCCACAGATGATGCGGCAAGTTCCGTGCCTCTTTACCTGCGCAAAATGCCAGGTTCGTGCGACCAGAAGCCCAATGCCGGCTCGGCGGCAGGCTCGGGATCGCATTATGCGAGCCGAGAAACCCGCAGTACTACCGGGACTGGTAGAAACACTGCTACGGAACAACCTCCTTGGCGGCGCTGCCCGCCGCACCGAATCTCTCGGCCCGGTGGTGGTAAATGCGTTCCTGGGTGGTTGTTATCCTGGTGGGGCTTCTGGTTGCGCTGCCGAGCGCGCCCGTCGGAGCAATAGGTCTGCCCGCGGGCACCACGTTCCAGGTAGTCGCTGAAGCGACGTACATGGACTCATCTGGAACCCTCTACAACGCCGATCCCGCCTGGGTGACTCTTACGGTTGAGCAGGTGGCCCGGGTGAGCGTTGAAGGTTCAGGCCCGACAGGGGAAGCCGTCCCTGGACAGGATACCTACATACCCATAAGGATAGTTAACCTGGGCAACGGCATAGACTCGTTCAGTCTTGTAGCCGGGTCCTCCAGAGGGTGGAACGTCGCCGTGGTGTACGACGACAACGGCGACGGCATCCACCAGCCGACCGAAAACTACGTCATCACTACGGCCGGGCCGGCGGTCGCCGATGGATACAGTCCCTGCTTCGCCAGGGTTACCGTCCCTACGAACGCCGACTCAGGCGACACAGTGACAATTGCTGCGGTGTCCAACTACGATCCCGCCGCGGCCGATCAGGTGCAGTTTCCGCTGACAGTGCCGGCCGCTCCCGGCGTGCTGATTACTAACCCGACCGGCGATCCCGCGTTCACTGTGACCAAACCCTCAATAGACATCGGCGGCACTACTTCCGGCGGACTTCCCATCGCGAAAGTCGAATGGGCGACCGACCGCGGCGCAACCGGCACTTGCGCGGGCACATCATCGTGGGCCGCGTCTGGCATTCCGTTGCAAAGAGGCAGCAATGTAATCACAGTTACCGCAACCGATACCGCCGGCCGCACGGCGACTGATACGCTTACAGTTACGTACGTAGATGCGGTGCCGCCGACCGTCTCGATAACAAGTCCTACGACTGCTGCTACTTACACTACGAACGCCTCGTTGCTGAACATAGCGGGGACTGCTTCTGACGATGTGGCTGTTGTGTCTGTGACCTGGTCGAACGACCGAGGCGGGTCTGGCACTTGCAGCGGGACTTCTAGCTGGAGCGCATCTGGGATCGGCCTGCAGTCGGGTCAGAACGTCATCACGGTGACCGCGTCCGACGCGGCGGGCAACACAGGCAGCGCAGTGCTCACCGTGACGTATGAGCCTCCGAAGCAGGGCGACGAGGACACAACCTCGCCCACTGTCTCGATAACAAGTCCTACGACTGCTGCTACTTACACTACGAACGCCTCGTTGCTGAACATAGCGGGGACTGCTTC
>JBMFPI010000021.1:0-1756 GCA_049969195.1 Armatimonadota bacterium | reverse complement strand
CAGAACGTCATCACGGTGACCGCGTCCGACGCGGCGGGCAACACAGGCAGCGCAGTGCTCACCGTGACGTATGAGCCAGCACGCCAGCTCGAGGACACCACCCCACCGGTGATTGTTATAAACACCCCCACAGACCGGGATGAATGCGCCAGAAACTACTCGCTTGTGACGTTAGGCGGAACTGCCTCCGACAACGCAGGCGTAACCGGCGTAGTCTGGTCGAACGCCGCGACCAACGAATCCGGCCAGTGCGATCTCAACGGCGATGTGTGGTCGGCGCCTGATATCCTGCTGGCTCTCGGCGAGAATGTCATCACCGTGACGGCACGGGACAATTCCGGCAACCAGTCTTCGGATGTCATCACGATCACCTGGATAGACTCCAGCCCCGGCAGTGCGTGGACGGGTCTTGCGATGGTCTCTCTGCCGATTATTCCGGACGAAACGGACCCGAAGCTCGAGATCCCGTGGCTGGGCGACTACTGGTGCACTTACGTTACCGCCAGCAAGTCCTACGCCCTCTACCCGGACGTCCTCACGTGGCTGGACCCGCCGGAAAAGACACCGGGCCGCGGATTCTGGGCTTACTTCCAGTCAGAGCCAGAGGTGCCTCAAGGCGCAATCCCTCCGCAGGACCAGCCTGCCGTTATTCCTTTGAAGGCCGGGTGGAACCTGATCGGCACGCCGTTTGTGTCCGAGGTGACCTGGAGCGTGTCGGCGCTGATGGTAAGGGGAACTGACGGATCAGTGCGGGCACTCCGCAATGCACCGGACCTAACGCCCGGCTATGCCTGGGGATGGCGTCAGGACCCGAACGACCCCGCAACGGGCGCATACTACCTGATCTACGATTCCTCCGTTGTGCCCGGCGTCGAAGATCGACTGGAGCCGTGGCGAGCCTACTGGGTCAAGGCCAACAAGGACTGCGAGCTGATCATCCCTCCTCCATAGAGGCCGATCCTCCCTTCCTGCAAAGTCCAGGTTCGGAGTATTCGTCAGATGCGCGAGCAGACGAATACTCCGAACTCGCGCAAGAGTTCCCGAAAAACTTGTTTTACGCAGAACACTATCACGCTTGTTAACGGCGGTCCGCTGGCTTGATCGAGTAGGCCAAGCGTGATACGATAGAACACCAACCTGGCGCTTTGGGCGGTTTGATGCTCGTCGAGCAGGCGGGAGAATTGCCGAAATCGCACCTACTTAATATGCCGCGGGAACGACCAGGCGCACTGTGGCACGGGTGCACACCGGCCTAAGTTCTCGCAGCAAGCAGAGGGGGTTTACCACCCTCACCCCGACCCTCTCCCGTCGAGGGATAGGGGGCTTTTCGATTCCTAGGCAATCACGTTACACTAGACCCCTTTGGGTGTCCAGGCGCCGAGGGAATTGATCCTGAATCGAGTTCAGGATCACGGGGTCCCGGGCGTATGCTCCCGGAAAACTGAACTCTCTCGCTGGGGCCATGAATTGACCGCGGCGGGCCGGAAGTGGTATAATCGTAAGTGTGACGGCGCGGGTCGGTAACTCAGCAGGTAGAGTATCGCCCTTTTAAGGCGAGAGTCACGGGTTCGAGTCCCGTCCGACCTACCACGCATCTGCATTGGAAGGCCCGGAACCACCAGGCTCCGGGTCTTCGTGCGTTTCGGGTATCCTGATGCGCCGCCTCTTCGGAAGACAGGCGTGGCAGCACGGCGACAGATCAGCGAGATACGCCGCCCATCCGCAGAATTGCCTGGCGATCAAGAACCTCAGACCA
>JBMFPI010000020.1:0-19066 GCA_049969195.1 Armatimonadota bacterium | reverse complement strand
GTGTTGGGCGGCGTATGGGCTAAGCGGCGTATGAAGGCGATTCGCTTTCTCTTGATAGACGTGCCTGGCCGAGTGCTGGAGAAGGCGAGGGGGCTGTATCTGAGACTAAGTCAGGACCATCCGGCGCTTGAGCTGATCGCTTGTGCGCGCCTGCGTATACTCGATCTCTCCAATGCTCCACCGATTCCGGTGTAGGCATTTCAGACACAACCACGCTGCACTGAAGCAGCAAAGTCCCAGGCGGTAGTGCGCCTGAAAGCTCAAAAGATGAGGTAATCCAGCAGCGCAGAGCACAATACTGGTCGGCGCGGCGACCTAAGACGACAATATCCGCTCGACAAGAGCCCTAACCGGCTCCAAAAACGGCCCTCGGCCGACTTACTACTGCTACCCCATAAGCGGAGATGGCGGATTCTGGTTCCTTAAGCCCCTTAGCGTTCAGCTCATAGGCGGTGACCGACGTTGTTTCCGGCTTTGCAATCACCGCTTTTTCCTCGGCGGTAACCGTCTTGCCGAGCGTAGCGGCGAGCTTGATAGCCAGATCGGATTGAACATCGAAAACGTTATGGAACTTGCCGGTTGCCTCGACACCGCTGGATGCCACCGAGGTCTCGACTTCGACTCGCCGCGCGTCAGCTTTGATCGAGTCGCCAGATTTCTGGAAGCTGCCGATAATAACGTACCTCGCGCCCACGATCTTGCCCAGCCTGCCGGCCGTAGAGGCATCAACTATCCCCGTGTCCTGAAGCTTAAGCTCTTTCATTGCGTCCGCGAGGCGGGTGCGCTCGACGAGCTGGATGCCGGATACGTTTGCAAGCTTGGTCGCGAGCGATTCCGCGAAGCCGACTCCGAGCCAGTCCAGGCTCGCGTCGCCGCAGAGGTTCTTGAACGGAAGCACCGCTACGGTAGCGGCTCCCCCGCCCGCTGCTGCTTTTTCCGTTTTCTCCTCTTCCGCTGAGCCGCAGACAGAGAACAGAACCACCGCCAGCGCACCTATTGCGATGAGAGCGCTTCTGTGCATAGTATCGCCTTCCTTCCCGGGTGAGTCAGGCTGAAGCAAGTTGTGCTGCAGGATTAACTGCTCCACGCCACATTTCACATTTTACCACATGCTCGCGGCCTCTGCTCACATTCCCGTCAGGTGACAATTGACCCTTCTCGCTAAGTCATCCTGACAGAAAAGCCCATCATCCGAGGCGTTCCGGGAACCTGTTTCTCCAACGGATCGGGACTGCCAGGTCGCGGGGGGCATCCCGGCGCGTGCTCTATCGTGGCAGCACAGGCACTATTTTTCCGCACTCGACTTTCGCCACTCGGCTTGATCCCGAATGCGCGATTGCTTTCAGATATGTCTTCGCGCTCGCGTTCGGTTCCAGGCGCTTCTGCGAGCCGTGCTTAATCGTCTCGACGAGCCCGAACAGCGGATAACCGCTCCACGGCTCCAACGCGCAGTTGTAGGTGCGCCCATACCAGGGCCATCCCGCCCCGCCGCCGAAAACCTGCCAGAACCACACATATGGGAACATCTCGACATCCCATTCGAGCGCGAAACCCACCATCCGCCGGGTGTCCGTGATGGAATACCAGCCCGCCTCTAGGTCGACGAAGCACAGCTCATCGCTCGTCTTCGCCTCAGGCGGCGGAATGCGGCTGCCGTCCACGATATCCCCCGAGCGCGTAGTCATCATCGGCCATTCGAAAACCTGGCCGCGCTCGAATCGGCGGTTCTCGTCATCCGGAAACGAATGGACGGTGATCCTCTTGGCCGGGATATCAACCACGCAGTTCTCATTCAGAAACGGCGCGCCGAACGCGGGATGGTGGCCCCACATAAACTCGATAGGCTCCTCGGAGCGGTTGGTTATCGTCTCGTCTATGTGCAGAACCGGCTCCCCCGAGCGCAGAGTCAGCCGCTTTTCGATCACCAGGGGGCACTTGACCAGCCGACAGGTGAGCTTTGCGGCTACTTCCTCGGGCTCGTCGCGTTCGATCAGGCAATCCCAGGCCAGGTTCCAGACCTCACCGTGATGGCCATATGCTGCGTTTCTGTAGATGCACCCATCTCCGCCAGACGGCGCTATTTCCTGCCAGCCGCCTTCATAGAAATCCATGAAGTTGCCTTCCGGCATGCATTTCGTCGGCACGTAGAGTTCGCGGTCACACAGGCCCTGCGGAGTGCGCCACATAAAGTCGATGTCGAACGGCTTATACAGAAACGACCAGACGTCGGAACCTTTCTCCGGCAGGACCTCTACCCTGAGGAGCTCGTTCTCCAGCACCAGCAGTTTCCAACCCCTGTAGGTGAACCGGTCCGATATTCTGCATCCGAAGTTGCGTTCATATATGTAGCGTTCCAGCCCTGTGTAAGCCATAGATCCCTCCGCGGATTGTTCTGGTGCATATTTCCAGCGGCCCGGGAAGAATCCCTGCGCTGCTTGAGAGGCTCGCAGGATGATGGGCAGACGGTGTGGAAAGAAAGCTGCGGTTCTTCTCTAGCGGAGGGAGGCAGCGAAATGCGAATCGGCCGACACTATTGCGTTTTTCTGTCTGTCCTGGCGACAACCCTTACACCAGCGCTGGCAGCCGACCTGTTCAAGGGGGACGAGTGCATCCCGGCGGACGCTATCGTTCTGTTCGACGGAAAAGATCTATCTGAGTGGGTCTCCTGCGGCTCCGACTCGCCCGCGCCGTGGAAGGTCGAAAACGGCTATGTTCAGGCGGGCGGAGGCGATATCTGCACGAAGAAGCTTTTCAAAGACTGCCAGCTTCACGTGGAGTTCTGGCTTCCTCTGATGGCCGACCGGCCGGGCCAGGCGCGCGCCAACAGCGGGGTGTTTCTCCAGGGCTGGAACTATGAGGTGCAGATACTCGACTCCTACGGGCTCAAAAGCGGGGCCGGCGACTGCGGCGCGATATACGGTATCACTGCACCTATGACTAACGCGTGCCGTCCGCCCGAGCACTGGCAGACATTCGACATCTTCTTCCACGCGCCCAGATTCGACGAGAACGGCACGAAGATCGCAAACGCCCGGATTTCGGTGATGCAAAACGGAGTCTGGATCCACGAAAACGTCGAGGTTCCGCACCCGACTCCCAGCGCGTCCATGGCGGACCCGAAAGAGCCCGGGCCCGTCAGGCTCCAGGATCACGGCTGCCCGGTGCGGTTCCGCAACATCTGGATCCGACCGCTCTGACGGCTTGGGCCCTTAGAACTCACAGAATAGGCTGCTGTGACAGGCGCGTCTTCGGCGATTTCCCCCCCTGTTTGCCCAGGAGCGCCGAACCGCCGAAAAGCAACAGTTCGGTTACGCGGGAATCACGTAATGCTGAACTTGTTTCAGCATCCAGGCGCCCGGGGGATGGATCCTGGATCGAGTTCAGGATGACGGGGTACCGGGCCTTTGCGCTCTTCACCGTGCTTCGGGAACTCGGGTCGATGCATGCCCGGCAAAGCGGCGCACCGGGCCGTTCCCGCAGCATACGACGCACCTGACCCCTACCCCTGCCCTCTCCCGTAAAGGTAGAGGGAGTTCTGTTTCGGGCGGTGCCGATAGGCGCGTTTCCGGCGATTCTCCTGCCAAACTAAGGACCGTCGAGTTGCGCAAGAATGCCGAGTCCTGCCTTCGTCGCGACGGCCAGGGATCAACGCGTGTTTTCAAGCCCCGGGTAGAGGAAGATGTCGGCGTCAACGATCCTGCCGTCCCGAAGTTGGTATTGCACGGGGCCGTGCGGGCCGCCCCAGTCGAAGTGAGGCCGCCGCTTTGACTCTTCCTCCCGCATTGCGGCGATCTGTGCCCAACTCAGGCCGCCGGCGGCGATCCTCTGAAGTTCGTCCAACGGGGCATCGCAGCCTCCGCCAGCTCCTCCCCCGGAAACAGATGATAGCAGGTTGGTGGTCTCGTCGGGGTCGTTGAGCATATCGAAAAGCACCGGCGGGTATGCGGGGAACTCGACATATTTCCACCTGGCGTCGCGAGCCATTCTGAACTCGATGCGCTCGTTGGGCATGAGTATTTCCGACCGCGCATGCCGCTTGCGTCTGCGTGCCGGATCGGCCGTCAAGAAAGGCACAAGGGTCTCGCCGTCGAGATCATCCGGAATCGGCACGCCCGCAAGCTCACAGAATGTCGGGAAAAGATCCAGAAGCTCGACCGGTTCCCTGACCACCCTGCCCCCTGCAATCCCCGGCCCGGCAATGACCAGCGGCACGCGCGCGGAGCCGTCGTAATACGTGCGCTTGCTCCACATCCCGTGTTCGCCGGCCATATCGCCGTGGTCCGAGGCGTAAACAACGTAAGTGTTTTCCAGCAAGCCCTCGCGCTCGAGCCTGTCCAGCAGCTCGCCGATGCAGTCGTCGAGATAGTCGACGCACGCATAGTAGGCAGCGAGCGTACGCTGCTGTATTTCGTCGGAGAAATCGTAAATGTGAAAGTCGTCCACGATGTAGCGATCGTGCGGGTGAAGGCTGTCGGGATAGCCCGGCGGCCGCGGCGGAAGCGGGGGTGGGTCAGCCATTGCGCGGCGGAAGTATCGCCCCGGAGCCGTGAACGGAAAATGCGGTCTGCCGTAGCCTGCGCAAAAGAACCAGGGCCTCTCCGGGTTTTTGTCCACGTGTTCCAGCAGGAATGCAATCGACTCGCGCGTGACGACGCCGTCCACCAGCAGGCTCTCGGGTATCTCGGTTTCGCCCGCCCAGGGGAATCTCCCCACCTTGTGATCGCACCAGCGGCCATCCCAGGTCTCTACCGGGTCGGGCTGGTGGATGCAGAACCTGTCGATAATGATGTCGCCGTAAGGTCTGTGCTGAAACCCACCGTCCCACCGCGGAGCCTTAAGGTGCATCTTGCCGACAAGCGCGGTTGTGTAACCATGCTCGCCAAGGTGCTGTGGCAGGGTCAGTTGATCGGGATACAGCACGGACGAGTTCGCCCAGGCGCTGCACCTGAATGCGTACTGGCCGGTGAGCATTGAAATGCGACTTGGCACGCACAGCGGCGACTGACAGTAGCAGGCCTCGAACACGACGCCACGCTCGGCGAGGTGGTCCAGATTCTGAGTGCGCGCGTGCCTATTCCCGGCGAACCCGGCTATGTGGGGGTTGTGCTGGTCGGAAAGCAAGAACAGAATGTTGGGCCTGTTCGACATATGTTCACTCCTGCGGCAATGCTACTTCGGAAACAGCGAGCCTGTCAAGAGAATGCGACATGCAGGGTGTCGCGGCAGGCGCGTTTTCGAGGGTTCTCGCGCTTGCTCGAGCGCGTCGAATCGCCGAAAACGCCGAGTTTGCATTTTATCGCAACGACCTCATCATCCGGTGTCCAGTGAGGCGGTCGTTTAGCCGAGAGCATCGACTCTTCGAAAACTCGCGGTCTTGCGTTTGTCGCACGGATCTCGGGGAAGGGAAATACGCGCCAGGCGATAACTAGATAAGGTAGTAGTATCATCCCATGACCCGGCACGCGGGTCGCGCGGTCAGAGAAAGCTGTTAATTCGAGACAGTTCTGTTCCGTGGGAATCACGTCGTGCTGATCTCGTCTCAGCATGGCGGCTGGGAAGGGATGGATCCTGAATCAAGTTCAGGATGACGGACTGCGGGGTGTTTGCGAGGTTCTGGGTGTTAGCGCCTGCTAGACTGATCTGACATGTTCATTCGTCGGTCGGTCGGAACCAGTACAAAACCCGTTCTAAGAGGACACTGATGAACCTGCTAATTCTGTGCCCGGACCAGCTCAGGGCGGATTATCTATCCTGTTACGGTCACCCGACCACAGGCACAAAACACATCGACAGGCTCGCTCGGGAGGGTGTGCGGTTCGAGCATGCCTACTGTTCGGCGCCATTGTGCGGGCCGAGCAGAATTAGTTTCGTCACGTCCACGCGGTTCTCTGAGCACAACCATCGCAACTACGGCTCCACGATCGACTACGCCGTGCCGAATATCGTGCGGTCGCTGAAGGACGCCGGATATCGGACCGCGATGTTCGGCAAGAACCACTGTTTCAACTACGATCAGCTTCCGCAGATATGGGACGAGCTCGATGAGATCTGCCTGGGTAACTACGACAACCACCCGAAGTACAAGCGGTCTTTCGACGCGTTTGTGCTCGAACCGGACCACGATTACAACATCACAGGCAGACTGGCGGATGAGGCTATAGCCTTTATCGGGCGGCAGAAAAACGACAGGCCCTGGCTTGCGTGGGTGAACTGGCAGGACCCGCACCCGGCGTTCACCTGCCCCGAGCCGTATTTTTCGATGTTCGACCGCCGGGATATCGAGCTGCCGCCGATGTATCGCGAGGGAGGCGGTAAAGGAAAGCCCGGAAGGTTGAGAAACTGGCAGATAAACAGCCAGGCATCCGAGGCGACCGACGACGACATCCGGCAGGCGCGTGCGGTCTACATGGGGCAGGTGCGGTATGTAGATGACTCCGTCGGGCGCATACTAGACGCTCTGCAGGAGACGGGTCAGGACAAGAACACCCTGGTAGTCTTCTTCGCGGACCACGGCGAGATGCTGGGCGACCACGGCGCGTTCCACAAGATAGGCGTGTTTTACGAGTGCCTGACGCGCATACCGGTCATCATCAGGCATCCCGAAGGCAAGTATCGAGGTGTGTTCAAGGGGCTGGTGGAGGAAGTTGATCTGGCGCCGACCATACTGGAAGCACTGGGCGTCGAGAGGCCGCTTACGTTTGTGGGGGAAAGCCTGCACGGGAGGCTGTGTGCGGGCGAGCTCAGCCGAGAGCACGGTCGGGCGACCGCGCTTGTCGAGACCGGCCTGCAGGCGCCGACCTGGCCGGGACCGGTCGGCGAGAACCAGAAGGCCCCTTTTGCGCCGAATAACTTCGGCCCCGGCGCGATGATCACCGACGGCCGCTACAAACTATCGATTTACTACGACGACGTGTGCGAGTTGTACGACCTCGCAGAGGACCCGCGGGAGCTTATCAACCGATTCGAGGATCCCGGCCTCCGGGAGGTCAGGGAGAGTTTGACTCTGGAGTTGTGTAAGAGGCTGATAGGGGTCGGCGTGCGTGACATCGGTCGGATCAAGTGGCCCGGCCCCGGCGCCGACCCGCGCGACACCCCTATCGAGGTCGCTGCAAGGACGGTAGTTCAGTCGCAATAGACTCGGACGGCGGAGAACCAGGACGGTTCAGTTGACGGTTCAGAACCCGGGATACTGCCGATCCTGGATCTTACTGGGGTGCTGCGACAAAACGCGAGTTGGTTGTGCCCGGGTATGTTACCTCGGCGCCGGGTTTCGGTCGGCCATGCTGCCGGTATGACCGAGGCCCTGATCGGCCGGGGCATGCTGCCCCCGGATGCAGGTCTGGCAGGCAAGTTGGCAGCTTGTATGCTGCGGGAATTGGGTCCGGCGCGCTTTTCCCGGGGTTCAGTCCGGCGATTCGTGCAGCACAGAAGTAGAGCTCCCTCTCCCTTTATGGGAGAGGGCCGGGCGAGGGTCAGATGTGCTTCCGGAAGTCATATGCTGCGGGGAACGCCTCTGTAGGCGGGTGCACCGGCCTGGGTTCACGCAGCGTAGAAATCGCCGAAAAAGCCAGGTTTGCGATCTATTGCAATGACCTCATTGAGGAGATGATCGGGTTTTGGCAAGAGACATACTGGTATTGATGACCGATCAGCATCGCGCCGACTGGGTTGGCTGCTACGGCGCAAACTGGGTGCGGACTCCGACGCTCGATGCGCTGGCGGCGGAGGGGGTCAGGTTCACGAATTGCATTACCACTTCTCCGCTTTGCATGCCCGCGCGGGCGTCATTTCTGACCGGTCAGTATCCCCATAACACGGGCATATGGGACAACATCGGCCGAGTGCACGACGTGCAGGAGACTTATCTTCATCCGCTGCGCGAAGCCGGGTATCGCACCTGTCACGTTGGCAAGAGCCATCTTCACCCCCACGGCGGCGGGCGCGATCTCAGGAGCGAGGAACCGTACATGCACGCGCTTGGTTTCGACGACGTGCTCGAGTGCACGGGACCGCTCTCCACGCAGACTACGTTCTCGATTTTGACCGACTGGATGAAACAGCAAGGCATCTATGAGACGTTTCTGGAGGATTATCGTAAACGCGCGCAGCACCATGGCCCGGCGCTGTGGCCGTCGCCGCTTCCTGACGGAAAGCACCCGGACGACTTCATGGCGCGCACGGCGGTGGAATACATCGAGCGGTCGGACACGTCGCGGCCTCTGTTCCTTTTTGTGGGGCTTGGTGGGCCGCACAACCCGTGGGATCCGCCGGAGAGGTTCGACACGTACCGCAGCGAGGACATGCCGACTCCGCTGCCGGCCGATCCCGCGCCTGAATGGCTCACCGGGCCGGCTCTCGAACACCACGACCGGATGATGCGGCACAACAAGGATGTAACTCGCGAGCAGTGGGCAAGGATGCGCGCGCTGTATTCCGGACGGGTCGAGCACGTGGACTCGTGTATGGGCCGTGTGCTGGATGCCTGGTACGCGCGGCGCGGGCGGGACACGTGGGTTATGTTCTGGAGCGATCACGGCGATATGCTCGGGGACAAGAGACGTGTCGCAAAGAACGTTTTCTACCGCGCATCGGCGCGCGTGCCGGCGATTCTCAGGCCGCCGGGAGGGTGCTCCCCGATTGTTTGCAGCGGGCTTACATCAACGGTTGACCTCACCGCCACGCTGCTTGATATCGCCGGGTGCGAGATCGGGCCGAATGTGTTCGGCATGTCGCTGGCGCGCGCGCTGGACAGGCCCGATATGGTCGGCTCGGACTTCGTGGTGAGCGAGGTCAATGATCAGACGATGATCAGCGACGGCCGATGGCGGATGGTTGTGAACGTGCGCAACGAGGTACTGGAACTGTACGACCTGAATACTGACCCGGACGAAACGATAAACCTGGCCGGAAAGCCGGGCACGGAGGAGGAAGTTGAGCGGCTGAGGGCCGCATTGCTCGATTTCCTGCTTGGTACGGCGCACCGGCAGACGCGAGAAATAAACGGATAAAAGAGGAGGCCGAAAAAGCAGATGGCGATGACAGCTGAAGAAAGAGATCGGAAAAGGCGGATGAAGTGGTGGCACGAGGCCCGGTTCGGGATGTTCGTACACTGGGGACTTTATGCGCAGCTCGGACGACACGAATGGGTGATGAACCGCGAGCGCATCCCTGTAGAGGAATACGAGAAGCTCGCCGATACGTGGAAGCCAAAGAAAGGCGCGCAACGTGAGTGGGCAAAGCTCGCGAAGAAGACAGGTATGCGCTATATGGTGCTCACCACGAAGCATCACGAGGGCTTCTGCCTCTTCGACACCAAGCTTACAGATTACAACGCCGTCAAACGCGGGCCGGGGCGTGATCTGGTGGCCGAGTACGTAGACGCGTGCCGCGCCGAAGGTCTGCGAGTCGGGTTCTACTACTCGCTGATGGACTGGCACCACCCAGACGGGCTGAAGTGCTATCACGACGGGAAGGCGCGCCGACGATTTGTGGATTATACCCACGGTCTGGTGCGCGAGCTGATGACCAACTACGGCAAAATCGATATTCTCTGGTATGACGTTGCGCGGCCGCTCCAGACTCCCGAGGCGTGGGAGTCGCACAAGATGAACGCGATGGTCCGCGAGCTGCAGCCGGACATCATTATCAACAACAGGTCCCTTCTACCGGAGGATTTCGACACCCCCGAACAGCGCATTCACGCGTCCGATCCGGGGCGTGCTTGGGAGGCGTGTATGACCATGAACGGCAGTTGGGGATACGCTCCCGCGGACCAGGAATACAAGAGCCCGAAGCAGATTCTCGAGATGCTCAGGCAGGTCGCTGCCGGCGGCGGCAACCTGTTGCTGAACCTGGGGCCTGCGCCGGACGGCAGCATCCCTGCGCCTTACAAGAAGATCTGGGGGGAGGTCGGCAAGTGGCTTGAGGCTTACGGAGCTTCGATCTACGAGGCTAGCGACCCCATGGAGCAGGATCCGTCGTTCACTGGGGCATTCACTCGCAAAGGCAATATCGCATACTTCCATTGCAAAAATTGGCCCGGCACCGAGCTTGCGATAGGCGGGCTGGAAACCAAGGTGCTTTCGGTCAGGATGATGGGAGGTCCCCAACTCGATTTCACCCAGACCCGCAACCGACTTGTTATTCACGGGCTTTCCGAGAAGGCGCCAAACCCATACGTGACGGTCTTTGAGCTGCAGTGCAAGGGCGTTCCACGCCAGAGACTGGGCGCGTGCATGGAGGTCCTCAAGTAACAATGCTTTTCGACGATAACCGTCTTCTCTTCTTTGATCGCCGTCACATCGAGTCAGCGGAAAACGTTACTCTCACACTCGACCCGCCCGTCAAGAAAGGCCCCTGCCTGGTGATCGACCGCGATTGGGAGATGTCAGGCACTCACGCTTACTGCGTGGTGCAATGGGAAGGCCAGTATCGAATGTACTGCAAGGCTACACTCGATGACGGCCGCGTGCTCGGCGCGGTTGCGGTAAGCGACGACGGTATCAAGTGGGAGAAACCCGAGCTGGGCCGCGTGGAGTTCAGAGGATCGAAGGCCAACAACCTGTTCGAACTGGACGGACACCAGCCCGGCGAGATCGCGGTATTCGTCGATCCTACGGGCCCGGACAAGCATCGGTTCAAAATGATCTGCCACAACCAGGCCGAGGGCGGGATGTATATGATGACCTCGCCTGACGGTCTGGGATTCAAGCGTGCGCCCGGGCACCTGTTGAACTTCATCTGCGACAACAACAACAGCTCGTTCTACGACCCGCGAATTGGGAAATATGTGATCTATCTGCGCGGCTGGAACCGCTCCGGCGGCCCTCCGCCTGTCTACGCCAGAAGGTCAGTAGTGCGGGCGGAGACGGACGACCTCTTCAAGCCGCTGCCTTACGACAAGGACGCGCCGGACCCGTGGCATGTGTCGCCGAAATGGACCGACATAGTTGACGGCGGACTGCGACGAATCAACAAGGAGCTGCCGTCCGTGCTGCAGTGCGACGAGCTCGACCCGATTGAGGGCAGCTTCTACCAGGGCGCGGTTGTGCAATACCTGCCGGAAGCCTACCTGGCGTTTCCGAGCTTCTACTACAGCTACCCGTATCCGCCGGAGGGCAGGTTTATTAACGACGGCGTGCTGGACATCCAGTTCGCCTCCAGCCGCGACGGGATCGAGTGGAGCCGGGAGCTCCGGGGGAGCTACGTGCGTCTTGATCTGCCGGACGGGCCGTGCACGAAACTAATGCACATGCTCACAGGCATGGCCTGTTCCGGCTTTCGGATCAGCCAGTACTACTACGGCGGCAGACGAACCCACGGGGAGGGCCGCGTGACAAAAGACACCAAGGTCGAACGGAGACCGCCACAGATGCAGGACCCGATCGTGCACCGATTGGAACAGCGACTAGACGGTTTTGTCTCGGCGGACAGCGCTTATACAGGCGGGGTTCTTGTCACGAAGCCGTTCCGGATCGAAAGCCGAACCATCAGGCTGAACATCGACACTTCGGCAAGCGGTGTGGCGCGGGCGGCTCTGCTGGACGCGGACGGGTCGGCTATACCTGGGCTGACGCTCGAAGATTCGGATCGCATCCAGGGCAATGATACTCAATACGAGCTGAGCTGGAAAGGCTCGTCTGATGTATCGTTTCTGATGGGGAAGGATGTCAAACTCGTGCTGCAAAGCCGCAGCGCGAAGCTATTTGCGGTGTACCCATGATAACAAGAAGGCAGTTTTTGGCAAGAGCAGCTCTGGCCCCGATCGTGATCGCGAGTCGAACCTCCGCCGCGGATGACAGGCCCAACTTCGTGTTTATCCTTACGGATGACCACCGCTGGGACTGGCTGGGCTGCGCCGGGCATCCGTGGTTCAGATCACCGAACATTGACCGGATCGCGCGCGAGGGGGCTAGGTTCGTCAACGCGTTCGTGACGACATCACTTTGCTCGCCGAGCAGAGCGAGCTTTCTGACTGGCCGGTATGCTCACTCGCACGGGGTGAAGGACAACCAGACGCCCCTCGACCCATCGACACCCACCTTCCCGCAGGTTCTCCAGAAAGCCGGGTATGACACCGCGTTCATCGGCAAGTGGCACATGGACAACCAGGAGGGCGTGCAGCCGGGCTTCAACCGGTGGGTCGCACCCAAAGGACACGGGGAATACTACAACCCGACGTTCAATGTCGATGGGGAATATGTCGAGATAGCGGGCTACAACACGGACATCATCACGAGGTACGCGGTTGAGTGGCTGGAGCGTCCTCGGAGGGAGCCTTTCTGCCTCTGCCTCGCACATAAGGCGCCGCACGGTGGTTTTGAGCCGGCTGTGAGGCACCTCAAGCTTTACTCGGACATCCAGTTCAAACCGAGGGCTAACGTTTACTACAATCGCGAGGGCAAGCCGGATTACGTCAGGAACGCAAAGCAATTCCTGCCGGGGAGCGAGGAGTACGATGCCCTGGTGCAGAGAGTCAAGGACTATTCGCGCACGTTGATGGCGGTCGACGAGAGCACAGGGCGAATACTAGACACGCTCAATAAGACGGGTGCGCTGGACAACACGGTAGTCGTATTCGCCGGAGACAACGGTTTTTTCTTCGGGGAACACGGATTGTTGGACAAGCGAGCGGCATACGAGGAGTCGATTCGTATCCCTCTGCTGATGCGATACCCCAAACTGATCCGGCCCGGGACTTTGATTGAGCCGATGGTCCTGAACATCGACCTGTGCCCGACGATTCTGGACCTAGCAGGGGCCGAAACACCGAAAGGTGTAGAAGGCAGGTCGTGGCGTCCTCTTCTGGGCGGCCGGCGGCCGCGGACCTGGCGGACCGAGTTCCTCTATGAATACTTCTACGACGCTGAAGCCAAGAAAAGGCCGCCTATACGCGCGCTGCGCACCGAGCGCTGGAAATACATTACTTACCCGAACAGCGATATTCCCCCCGAGCTCTACGACCTTATGAACGACCCGCTTGAGATGACAAACTTGGCCCGGGACTCTTCTTACGCCGGCGTCGCTGCGGAAATGCGGTCGAAATTGCAGCGCGCGTAGGTTCGGCTTGTTTCGCGGGCCGGGCCCGTGTCTGCCCAGAGGTATGCTCCCC
The DNA here is from genome assembly GCA_049969195.1 of Armatimonadota bacterium. GTDB lineage: Bacteria > Armatimonadota > UBA5829 > UBA5829 > UBA5829 > CALJES01. Next base: position 5,955 of record JBMFPI010000020.1, on the reverse strand, counting down.
GCAGCGCAATCGCTGGCTTCGGAAGCCCCTGTTGGCCCGCACACGAGTGGACCCCGCGTGTAGCTATTCCCCGAGCCTAACGCAACCGAGAATAGCGCGACCTGCTGTTCATCAAATACAACTCGACCGAGAATAGCGCGACCTGCTGCCACTCCCTCGACGGGAGAGGGTCGGGGCGAGGGTGATAGGCTCCCCGGGCATACTGCGGGACCTTAGCACCGTGCAGGCTTGGCGGGTTTTCTGGTTGACTCGCTACCGCAGCATAGGATCGCCGTAAACGCGCCTCCGCAACAACTGCCCCCGCGCCTGAGACAGTTTAGTTACGCGGAAATCACGTCGTGCTGAACTTGTTTCAGCATCCAGGCGCGCAAGGGACGGATCCTGAATCAAGTTCAGGACGACGAGAATCGGGTTCAGGTTGACGGCGTCCCGGGCGCTTGTGTCCGCTAAAGCCAACTGTCTCTTGCACCCGAGCGTGACTTGACAGATGGTAGTATCATAGTATCACACGTCCGAAGACCATCACGCAGTCCCAGGAGGTTCGGAATGTCCCGCATCGCGATGCCGTCGATTCTGGCCGCCCTTGTCCTGGCCTCGACCTCTGCGCGGCCGGCGGCCGAGCCGATCATAGAAGAACAGGCGCGGCAGTGGATACGATACCTGTGCCCTCTGCCGAAGATGATCCGCATAACCGGACGGATCGTCGTCCCCAGCGGATCTGTGCCGGTCGTTCAGGAGGCGGATAACGACCTTCTGACTATAATGGCGACGAAGGAGCTGCGAGACGCGCTCGGCAGCGGGGCCAATCGCGCGACTCCGCCTGTCAGGATAGTCTTGAGAACCGGCGGGCCGGACGCTGAGCCGCTTAGGAATCTCAGGAACCCGGACCAGGCGTATCGGATAATCACGTCCCCAGACGGAACCAGGCTCAGCATAGTCGCGCTGACGGCCAGGGGGCTCTATTACGGCGCCAAAACGTTGCAGCAGCTTCTTGCCGCATACGCCACGAAGGACAAGGTTACAATACCGGTGCTCGAGGTAACGGACTGGCCCGATATCCAGACGCGCGGGTTCTGGGGCGCGGACAATTTCAACCACCTCAAGTGGTTCGGGAGCCTCAAGTTCAACCTTTGCGAGCAGATATCGGAGATGGGCGTGGACGAAAACAAGCGAGCCTACGCGGTGGTGAAGGGGGGGCCGCGAACCGCTGGTTTGGGAGGGACCGCTGTACGGAATCGAGTTCTCGCCGGTCGTGCTGCATCTTGAGCAGTCGTCGCAGGCCGGCGTGATCCAGGCGTATCCGCATTTTAAAGGAAAAAGCCAGCACCCCGGCGTTATGTGCTACTCGCAGGAGGGGATCGACGAGGTGATCTCGGACTGGATGGTCCAGCTGGCCAAAATACCCGGGGTCACCACCGTTGACTGCTGGATGACAGAAAACCTGGCAACCATAGGCGGCCTCGGTTGCCAGTGCGATAAGTGCAAATCTCAGAAATGGCAGGTGTTGGAAGCCCGCACCATCCTGTCGGCCTGGGAAAAGGCCAAGAAAAAGCTGGGGAGAGACTTCACCCTGCGGGTGACAACGGCCGAGGCAATTGAGCCGGAGCTTCCCGCCGCACTCGCCGAGTTTCCTACTGAGGTGCAGATCGCCTACTACCACAGCCTGCGGACCTACAACGACCGCCGTTTGCCCATTATCCCTCCGCCGATTGAGGAGCGCGCGAAGACCGCGGCTGGGTCGGGGTGGTTCCGAACCTGGACTCGCTCACGGGCTACTGGCAGCCGTTCCACGGCGCGGCCTTCGTCAAGTATCGGATGGACGAGTTCGTGAACAAGCGGCTTTCCGGACTGATCGCATACGTGACTCCAAGGCTGCACTATTACCGGTTCAACGTCGAAGCCGCGGCAGAATGGTCACGGAACTCCGCAGGGCGTTCCACACGGGAGTTTGCGATTTCTTACGCGGTGTGGCACGCTTTCAAAGACCCTGAGAAGTTTGCACAGTGGTCGGAGACGCTGGGACCGGTGGCGTGGCATTGCTACGGCTCGACGTGGCCGGCCGGCGAAAGGAAGAAGCAACCGCCGTCCGTGGCCAAGCGTCTGCGGGAAGGCACGCTCCCCGATATCGGGCAGACGCCCGGCGAGTTTTTCCCGACTCCCTGGGGCGATATACCCAGCGAAGCCCAGCTCGACGCGGACGTATCCGCCGCGGCCAGAGCGCTGCACCTCGCCCGGGAGCTTGGTATGGAAGAGCTGATCCAGGAATCGCTGGTAGTTGACGGCTACATTCGCTCCCTCAAGGCGTTGTCCGAGATCAAGAAACTCGTTAAGGGGGGCTCAATCGCCGAGAAAGACCGCGGCGAGGCAGCAAAGCAGATGAACGCCTACATTTCGGCCCTGCGGCAGTCGCAAAAAGCCCTGCCGATGTGGGAGCGGACAGTGAAGAACGAGCCGGGCGAGGGCCTCCACTCGCAGACGGTTATCGACCTGATAGACCAGATCATCAAGCAGATGACCGAACTGGCGGTGGATATGGGAGTGAGGCTCTAGCAGGACCGGCCGACGAGTTGTCGCACGAGACTACGGGTTGCTGGGGCTGGTGCGATAGAACGTCGGCCCAGGCTCTTCGCCGGCTCGACGCTTCTCAACCGAGCTGGGGAATAGTCAAAAACGCGTCTATGGTAACACCCTCGGGTTATCCCATCAGGCGGATCAAGAGAGCCTCGGTCGCCAGCTGGGGATTGGCGTTGCCGACAATGTTGCGTCGGGCCTGCAGGATGGCTTCCACGGCGCTCAGCAGGCGGCCGGCGTGCGGGTAAGCGGCGGCCTGAGCGGCTATTTCGTCACGGCGGTCAACGTTCACAAGTGCGGCCTCATCCCCCTGAAGTTTTGCCGCAAGCAGGTCCCGATACCAGACGAGCAGTACATCCAGCGATTCGACCGCGGCGTCGCGCGCACTTTTCCTGGCCGTCCTGCCCGAATCGGGTAGGCCCGCATCGGAATCCTCGACATCGGAAGTTTCCTCCGATCGCTCGAGCCCGCCTGTTGACTCTCTCCCCGATTCCCTGAGCGATTCGGCCAATCTGAGCGCCAGCCAGCGGTTGGACGGAGCCGAGACAGCCGCTGCTACGGCTGCCACCGAGTCACGGCGTTCGACGAAATCAGAGTTGCCGATCAGGCGGATGGCCTTACCGGGGCAACCCTGCGAATACGCTGCGAGAAACCGGGCCTCATCCTTGTTGATCCCGTAATCGTCCAAAAGCCTGTCTACCAGCTCGGCCGCGCTCACCGGTGTGAACCGAACGAGCCGACACCTCGACCATATCGTCGGCAGGACTGCGGCCGCGTTGCGATACAGGAGGATGTTGACCAGGTAGTGAGGAGGCTCCTCCACCAGCTTGAGTATGCAGTTGGCCGACTCTTCGTTCAGCGTATCCGCCTGCTCTATGATGTTCACCTTCCACCGCGCGCGCATCGGCCTCAACGCAGCCAGATCGCGCATCTCGCGCATCTGCTCGATCTTTGTGTTCCTGCCCTCCGGTGACCAGATGCGCACATCGGGCAGGCTGCCATGCGCGATTGCACGGCAGACGGCGCAGTCGCCGCACGCGACGCCGTTGTGCGGGTTCTCGCAGTTCAGAGCCCTGGCGAACTCTATGGCAGTCGTGAGCTTGCCGGTGCCTTCCGGGCCGAGGAAAAGATACGCGTGCGCAGGCTGTTGCTCACGCGCCGCCCTGGTGAGGATGCGCCTGGCCAGCTCCTGGCCTATGATCCTGTCGAGACCGATCCTGTCGGACAATACTATCCTCGCGTCATTTCAAGTTGACACGCAGCCCGCGGACCGAGGAAGCCCGGTTCCACGCGGTCTTTGCGATAGGACGCGTCTATCACAACCGCCTGCACGCACAAGGCCATACCGAACTACTTTGAGACAGCACGGGTTTCGGGGACCGGATTATGTCTCGGAAACAATTTCCCCCGGCTCCGAGGATACCGGAACCCGGCGAGCGAGCACGACTGGTGCGGCCGTGATCGCCGATCTACAGGCGCTCGAACCTCTCTACATTGACCACGAATACGATCGCGCCGCCGACGGTTACCTTAACCGGGTTCATGAGCATGCCGCCGGTGGCGAGGGCGTCGATAGGCGGCTGGTTCACGAACTGCTCGCGCGAGTGGCAGCAGTTGTCCAGAAGCGATATTATCTCGTCCACTTTCTCGTCGTCCGCGCCGATGAGGAGGGTGCTGTTCCCATCGCGCAGAAACCCGCCGGTTGTAGCGATATTCGTGAACTTATGGCCTGCTTGCAGGAGCGCGTCGCTGACTTTCTGTCTGTCTCGTTCGTGGATTATCGCGATAACGAGCTTCATGTTCTACCTCACCCATCCCGTCCCCGGCGCGCTTCCGCGGCCTTCGCCGCCTGCCGGACAACTTCATCGACAGGCCTGCCGGCGTCAATGATGACGAACCGGTCCGGCTCTCGAGCAGCGATTGCCAGGTAGCCTTCTCTTACTGCATTGTGAAACTCAATCCCTTCCGACGAAAACCGGTCTTTGGACCGCGTTCGGCTGAGGCCGACCTCGGCGGGCAGGTCGAGCAGTATAGTGAGATCGGGCCTGAGGCCGCCGGTCGCGAACTCATTGAGCTCTGTTACGACTTCGAGGCCTAGACCCCTGGCAAGCCCTTGATAGGCCAACGAGGAGTCTGTGAAGCGGTCACAAATGACAACAGCCCCGCGCTTGAGCGCCGGCAAGATAGTTTTCTCGACGTGCTGCGCCCGCGCGGCCTCAAAAAGAAGAAGCTCGGCGCGGTCCGAGATCGCGTCGGCTGAGTGCAGTAGGAACCTGCGTATCTGCTCGGCTACGGGGTCCCCGCCGGGTTCGGCCGTAACGACGACCTCGCCGCCCTGACGGGCTAGCTGCCCGGCCAGATGCGCCGCGAGTGTGCTCTTACCTGACCCCTCGATTCCTTCTATTGTGATGAAAAAGCCGCTGTGCAACCCTGCATTTCGCTCGATGCTATTCCCACCTCTTTTCCGTCCGAAATGCGATAAGCCGTCTGCGTGCGGATCGACGGCATCGGTGCATCAGGCTGTTGGGACAGGTACGTTCTCGGCGATTCTCAGTCTTGCTTGACGAGTTTCGAACCTCCGAAAACGCCGGGCTTTCGTTCTATCGCAATAACGTTGTGTGTCGCCGCGCGCGGGGCCTGCTCCGTCAGGGTTTGTATATTCTCACCCTTCTGTACGGCTCCGTGCCCACCGATTCCGAAACAAGGCCGTATTTCTCCACGAGCTGATGCTGCAGCCTTCTGAGGAAACTCGATTGAGGCGCAAGCTCCTGGGGCTCGCCGGTTTCGAGCAGCCTTGCGACCGCTTCCTCTGCATCCTGCAGCGCCATCTCCTCCTCGTTGGAGGGGCCAAGGTTGAATATCTCGCGGATCACGCCCGATATCTGGGCGTAAGTGTTGCTCTTTACGGTATATATGGGCAGCTTGCGCCTGTCGGCCTCCTGCAAAACGGCACTCGTCTTGCGCTCATGAGTTTTGAGGGTTATCATCGCGTCCGACTGTGCCAGTTCCTTGGTTATGTAACAGGGGACACGCAGTTCGCGTATGGCCCGCTCGAGCCGATTCCGGCTGACTCCGTAAGGAAAGACCTTGACGATTTCGGGCAGCGGTCGGGTAGCCACCACCTCGTGCGCGTGTTCGAACTTGGCGCCCGCGGTCGGTTTCTCGATTATCTCGCTCGGCTGGACGACTTCGACCTCCCCTTCGGGGTTTCTGACACGAATCTCCGGCCTCGGAGGCACCCCGCGCAGCATCTTGTCGACTACTGATGCCACATCGTGGTGGATGGCGAGCTTGTCCATCTCCATGATCTCGATCAGGATGTCAAAGGTCGGCGGAGCCTTGCGCTCAAGGACCGTCTTTTGCGTGCCCCGCCGCTTGGCCTCC